>NZ_JAGPXQ010000030.1:0-72731 GCF_018070435.1 Micromonospora sp. C51
GTGGGGGGCGGGGGGGTCGGGGTGAGGCTCAGAGGGGGCCGCGGCCGGCGCGGAGCAGGAGTAGGGCGAGTTGGGTGCCGTCTGCGCCCAGGGCCGACCGGAACCGTTCCAGGATCTCCTGCTCGCGGGAGAGGACGAGCCGGGTACCGCCCGAGGCCATCCGGGTCGCACCGACCTCCCGGGAGAGCGCGGCCCGCTCCTGCCACAACTCGATCAGCGCTCGGTCGATCTCGTCGATCCGCACCCGGATCTCGGCGATCCGGCTCGCGGCGTCCGGCTCGGCGGTGCCCGTGGCGGGGGTGCCCCCCTCCGGCCCGGTGGCGCCGGCGCCGTTCGAGATCGTGCCGGACCCGGTCGCGCCGCCGTTCTGCTCCATCACGTCTGTCATCTTCTGGTACCCCTCGCGGTGTGGTGCCCGTTGCCCGGATTCCGGGACGCGAAAAGCCCCGGGCTCCGAGAGCCCGGGGCTTTTCGTAGGTCTGATCGATCAGGCGCGACCTACGGCTGCCGGACTCCCGGAGCCGTAGTAAAAGTAGAAGCGCTTGTCGAACACGCTGCCGAGTATGCCGCCGGACCGGGCCGGCGCGCAAGGAAAGGCCGGCGAAGGCTCTCATCCGCTCACCTGTCGGGAAGAACTCCTCCCGCCGGTGCTGCCGGGTCACGCCACCGGGCGGTGCCGTCGGCGGGCGATGTCCGGCCGGCGGCATAGACTCGCCGTGCGATGCATCCTCTCTTCGACATCCCCGCGTCCCCGCCCGAGCCCGAGCCTGCCCGGGTGCTGCCGCCCCATCGGCCCGCGCCCGGCCGCCTCGACCCAACGCAGCTGGTGGAGGGACTCAACGGCCCGCAGCGGGACGCGGTCACCCATGCGGGCTCGCCGCTGCTGATCGTGGCCGGTGCCGGGTCCGGCAAGACCCGCGTGCTGACCCACCGGATCGCATACCTGCTCGCGGCGCGGGACGTGCACCCCGGCGAGATCATCGCGATCACCTTCACCAACAAGGCCGCCGGCGAGATGAAGGACCGGGTCACCGCCCTGGTCGGCCCACGGGCCCGGCTGATGTGGGTCTCCACGTTCCACTCCGCCTGCGTACGGATCCTGCGTGCCGAGCACGAGCAGGCCGGCCTGAAGTCCACCTTCTCGATCTACGACGCGGACGACTCCCGTCGGCTGATGCAGCTCGTCGCCCGGGAACTCGACCTGGACCCGAAGCGGTATCCGGCGCGGGGCCTGGCCGCCCAGGTCTCGAATCTCAAGAACGAGCTGGTCGATCCGGAGACGTTCGCCGCGCGGGCCAGCGGGCCCAACGAACGCGCCCTGGCCGAGGCGTACGCCCTTTATCAGCGGCGGCTCCGCGAGGCCCACGCGTTGGACTTCGATGATCTCATCATGACGACGGTGCATCTGCTCCAGTCGCATCCGCACGTCGCGGAGAGCTACCGCCGTCGTTTCCGGCATGTGCTGGTCGACGAGTACCAGGACACCAACCACGCGCAGTACGTCCTGATCAAGGAGTTGGTCTCCGGCACCGAGGGCCTCGACCCGGCGGAGCTGTGCGTGGTCGGCGACGCGGACCAGTCCATCTACGCCTTCCGGGGCGCGACGATCCGCAACATCCTTGAGTTCGAGCGCGACTTCACCAACGCCCGCACCATCCTGCTGGAGCAGAACTACCGCTCCACGCAGACCATCCTGAACGCCGCGAACGCGGTGATCGACCGCAACACGTCCCGCAAGCCGAAGCGATTGTGGAGCGACGCCGGCCAGGGTGAACCGATCGTCGCGTACGTCGCCGACACCGAGCACGCCGAGGCGGACTGGGTGGCCCGGGAGATCGACAGGTTGGTCGACGACGGGGAGACGCGTCCGGGCGACGTGGCGGTCTTCTACCGCACCAACGCCCAGTCCCGGGTCTTCGAGGAGGTGTTCATCCGTCTCGGTCTGCCGTACAAGGTCGTCGGCGGGGTGCGCTTCTACGAGCGCAAA
This sequence comes from Micromonospora sp. C51, assembly GCF_018070435.1. Lineage (NCBI taxonomy): Bacteria > Bacillati > Actinomycetota > Actinomycetes > Micromonosporales > Micromonosporaceae > Micromonospora > Micromonospora sp. C51. The sequence goes on from NZ_JAGPXQ010000030.1 coordinate 1,988, forward strand.
GAGGTCCGGGACGCCCTGGCCTACCTGCGTTCGGTGGTCAACGACGACGACACGGTCAGCCTGCGTCGGATCCTGAACACGCCGCGCCGGGGCATCGGCGATCGCGCCGAGGCCTGTGTGGAGGCGCTGGCCAGCCGGGACCGGATCTCCTTCGGTGCCGCGTTGCGGCGCGCCGGCGACGCCCCCGGTATCTCGACCCGGGCGGCCAACGGCATCGCCGACTTCGTGGCGCTGCTCGACTCCGCCCGTGAGCTGGCCGTCGACGGCACCCCGGAGGAGGTGCTGGAGGCGGTGCTGACCCGCTCGGGTTACCTGACCGAGCTGGAGGAGAGCCTCGACCCCCAGGACGCGGGCCGGGTCGACAACCTCCAGGAACTGGTCAGCGTCGCCCGCGAGTACACCGAGCGGATCGAGGCGACCGGCGCGGAGGGTGAGCGGGCCACCCTGGCCGGTTTCCTGGAGCAGGTCGCGCTGGTCGCCGACGCCGACCAGGTGCCCACCGACGACCCCGAGCATCAGGGTGTGGTCACCCTGATGACGCTGCACACGGCCAAGGGCCTGGAGTTCCCCGTGGTGTTCCTGACCGGCCTGGAGGACGGCGTCTTCCCGCACCTGCGCTCGCTGGGTGACACCCGGGAGTTGGAGGAGGAGCGTCGGCTGGCGTACGTCGGCATCACCCGCGCTCGGCAGCGGCTCTACCTCTCCCGGGCGGTGACCCGCTCGGCGTGGGGCCAGCCGTCCTACAACCCGCCGTCCCGGTTCGTCGAGGAACTGCCGCCAGAGCTGGTCCGCTGGGAGCGGACCGAGGGCTCGTACACCTCGTGGGGTGGCGGTGGCGGCGGCGTGGGCGGTCGCGCGGAGCGGACCCCCGGCGGTCGCGGTGGGTTTGCCGGCGGCACGCCCCGGGCGGTACAACTGGCCCGCAAGCTCGGGGTGGACGGCAGCCGGCTGGCCACCGCGAGCGAGCTGCCACAGGGGCCGAAGGTAACCGCCGGAGACCGGGTGAACCACCAGCGGTACGGTCTCGGCCGGGTGGTGGCGGTGGAGGGGCACGGCCCGGGTGCCCGGGCGCAGATCGACTTCGGTGACCAGACGTTGTGGCTGGTGCTGCGACACGCCCCGATCGAGAAGATCTGACCCGGAAGGACGACCCAGCGGATGACGGTTCAGGTCATCGTGCTCAATGGCGGATCCAGCTCAGGCAAGTCGGGAATTGTCCGCTGCCTCAGACACCTGCTACCGGGACCCTGGATCAACCTCGGGATCGACGACCTGATCGAGCGGTTGCCACCGTCCATGGTCACCTTCGGGTCGCAGGGTGAGGTCATCCTGGGCGAGGGCTTCGACGGCATGCAGCATGCCTGGTGGGTCGGCGTTGCCGCGATGGCGAGGGCTGGTGCCCCGGTCATCGTCGACGACGTGTTTCTCGGCGGGGGCGCGTCGCAGGAGCGCGTTCGCCGGTACCTGGACGGCCTCCGGGTGCTCTGGGTCGGAGTGCGCTGCGACCCCGACATCGCGGCCGCCCGGGAGATCGCCAGAGGCGACCGGGTGACCGGCATGGCCGCGTCGCAGGCCACGGTCGTGCACCAGGGTGTCGCGTACGACGTCGAGGTGGACACCAGCCGCACCGAATCGCTGGACTGTGCCCGTGCGATCGTCGCGCAGCTGAGCTGAACTCGTCGGCGCGGCGCCTGAGCCGCGTCACCCGGCGGGTCAGCAGGCCACGTCGATGCCCCGGGCGCGCAGGAACGGCGCCGGGTCGATCTGGTTCCACATCTGGCCCTGGTGCACCTCGAAGTGCAGATGCGGGCCGGTGGAGTCGCCCGTGGAGCCCTCCAGGCCGATCGTCTGCCCGGTGCTCACCTTCGTACCCACGCTGACCCTGGCCGTGCTCAGGTGGGCGTAGTGGGTGAGGTAGCCGTTGCCGTGGTCGATGACCACCGAGATGCCGTACCCGTCGCCGACGTCGCCGGCCTTCGTCACGGTGCCAGCGAAGGCGGCGCGGACGGGGGTGCCGGCGGGCATGGCGAAGTCGATGCCGGCGTGCAGGGTGCCCCACCGGGGCCCGTAGCAGGAGGTGATGGCGCTTCCGGCCATCGGCAGGACCCAGGACGACTTCGGCTTCGTACTCTTCTTCGGCTTCGCCTTGGCGGTGGCCGTTCGGCTGACCTTCGGCTTCGGCTTCGGCTTCGGGCTGGGCTTCGCGGTGGGGCTGGCGCTCGGCGACGGGCTCGGTGACGGGCTGCCCGAGGCGGCGGGTTCGCGAGCCGACCGGTCGGCTCGCTCGGCGGCCTCGGCCCGGGTCTGAGCGTCCAGGGCGACCGGGCTGGTGGTCGGCCGCTCGCCGCGGTCGTTCACGACGACACCGCCGACGCCCACCGCGGCCAGGGCGACCGCACCGACAGCCAGCAGCCGGGAGCGCCGGCTCAGGCGTCGCCGGTGGCGGGCCGGGGCATAGGAGATCTCGCGGGTCGGGGTGGGGCTGTCGTCCTGCACGGGTACGGACCTCATTGGTTTCGAGTGGTACGTGACCTCGAAATCCTGGTGTCGGTCCGGGCGGTACCGGGTACCGGGGGTGTGGGTGGCGCGGGCGGTGGTCGGTGTCGCTGTCCGCCTTCGTGCCGGGCTGTTCTCGACTGCCCGATGCTGATCCGCCCGGCCGTTGTGTCGCCCATCACAATTCTGCGAGTGAGCTGGGACACTTGCGTGCCCGAGGTGCCAAAGGAAACCGCCCGGATCGACAGATCCGGGCGGTCAACAGGCGTTACGGCCGGTCAGGACGCGGCTACCTCGCTGTAGATTGCCTCGACTTGTAGCTTGATGTCCACTCCGCGTTCCTGAAGCCACGGCACCGGGTCGAGCGGCTCGCCCTTGACATGGATCTCCAGGTGCAGGTGGGAGCCGTAGGAGTGGCCCGTGTTGCCGACCAGGCCGAGCTGGTCACCGGCCTTGACCTGCTGACCCTCGCGCACGCTGAGCGCGGAGGAGTGGCCGTAGATGGCCTCGCTGCCGTCGGCGTGCTGGACGATCACCGCGTTTCCGTAACCGCCGAACCAACCGGCCTTGGTCACGGTGCCCTCGTGGATGGCGACGTACGGGGTTCCCTCCGGCGCGACGAGGTCGACGCCGGTGTGCAGCTTGCCCCAGCGCATGCCGTAGGGAGAGTTGAAGTCGTAGCCCTGAAGGGGGAGCAGCCATACGCCGGCGTCCTCGGCGCTCTCCGGGCCGGTGCGACCGTCCCGGGAGGCCCGCTCGGCGGCGTCGGCCCGCTCGGCCGTGCCCTGGTTGCTGATCGACGCCTGCTTCAGCTCGTCGAGCACCGAAGGGCTGACGCTCTTGGCGTCCGGCATTGCGTTGGCGCCCAGCGCCACCACACCGGCACCGACGAAGGCGGTGGTGACGACCGCGGCGTAGCGGCTGCGCGGGGGGGTGGGTACGCGGCGGCGGCCGCGATATCGATCGGGCTCAGACGACAGGCGCTGGCGCACGCATACCCTCCGTTGTCGGGTTCCGATGCGGATCAGCCGTCGTCCGAATCTGGTGATCGTGCGCCGGCTGGTCGCGTCGTCACCCGTCCGTAGACCTGATGACAACCGTGGACACGGTAGCCAACCGTCAGTCCTGTCACAAGCCGGAGCGCCGAATTGCTTGCAACGTTCTGTCCGCTTCCGTACTGGATTGTCATGGCTCGGGGGTGTAGTGGGGTGTCCTCGTTATCCTCCGTTCGTCGCACACCGTGACCGATCGGCGGAGTCGTCCCGCTTGACGCGTCCCGCGTTGGTCGTGTCCGTGCGTGAGGTGTCGATGATGCCTGCGTGAGGTGGCCGGAGGCCCGGCGAGTCCGAATGCCGAACGCCGTTTACCGCTCGCCCGGCCGGCCCCGGTTCCCCGGCCCCGGCCGGGCGGGTTACCGTTCGTTCAGGTGAAAGCCGCGGAGCCGGTGAAAGGGATGCCCAGATGAGCTCTCGTGTTCGGGTCGTCGTCGCCAAGCCGGGCCTGGACGGCCACGACCGTGGCGCCAAGGTGGTGGCGCGCGCTCTCCGTGACGCCGGCATGGAGGTCATCTACACCGGCCTGCACCAGACCCCGGAGCAGATCGTGGAGACCGCGATCCAGGAGGATGCCGACGCGGTCGGTCTCTCGGTGCTCTCCGGGGCGCACATGACGCTGTTCCGCCGGGTCCTGGAACTGCTCGACGAGCGGGAGGCGCGGGACATCGTCGTCTTCGGCGGAGGCATCATCCCGGAGGCCGACCTTCCGGAGCTGGAGCGGCTCGGCGTGGCCAAGATCTTCACCCCGGGCGCCACCACCGCATCCATCGTGGAATGGGTCCGGGACAACGTCGCCCAGCCGGTGGCCTGAGCACAGGGGAGGGGCCGGACGCACCCCTCACACGTCCGGCCCCTCTATGCACGATGCCCCGCCGCCACCCCTCGACCGACAGGGCATCGGCCGTTTCCGTCTTCGCGCTTTCCAGCGCTCCGACACCTGACTCAACGACGCCCTTCCTGCGGGGTTACGCAGGACCGCCGAGAACTGTCGCTGCCCTGACAAGATCGCTCGAACGGGTGACGTCGCCCGTGCCGGACCTCTGCCGGCGGACCGTGCGTCGGCCCGGGCTGTGCATTACCGCACACCGCGCACCCGCTCGGTTGCCGGAGGTGCCGGCATCGCTAGGCTGCGCCCAATGAAACCTTCCCCACCTCCCTCTGCGAGCCGGACCGTCAGGTCGGCTGCGGCGCGTGGTAGCGGTGGCGAGGGTTCGACGGCCTGCGTCAACTTCAACTGATGTCGGGCATCACACTGTTTTCTTTCCATACGCTGGTGGCGGCGCGACGGTGCGCCGCAGAGACGGGACGGGACGCGCAATCGTGGACCTGTACGAGTACCAGGGGCGGGACCTGTTCGAGCGGCACGGGCTTCCCGTGCTCGCCGGCGGCGTCGCCACGACCCCGGAGGAGGCCCGCGCGATCGCCGAACGCCTCGGCGGCCGGGTGGTCGTCAAGGCACAGGTGAAGGTCGGCGGCCGAGGCAAGGCGGGCGGCGTCAAGCTGGCCGAGGGCGCGGAGGAGACGGTGGCCCGCGCCACCGACATTCTCGGCATGGACATCAAGGGCCACACCGTCCACAAGGTCATGATCACCGTGACCGCGGACGTGGCCGAGGAGTACTACTTCTCGTACCTGCTCGATCGGGCGAACCGCACGTTCCTCTGCATCGCCAGCGTCGCCGGCGGCATGGACATCGAGCAGGTCGCCGCCGAGACCCCCGAGAAGGTCGTCAAGGCACCGATCGACGCCGTCAAGGGCGTGGACGAGGCGACGGCGCGCGAGATCGTCGAGGCGGCCGGCTTCCCGGCCGCGGTCGCCGACCAGGTCGTCGACGTCGCGGTCGGCCTGTGGCGGGCGTTCGTCGCCGAGGACGCCACCCTGGTCGAGGTGAACCCGCTGGCCAAGACCGCCGAGGGCAAGCTGCTGCTGCTGGACGCCAAGGTGACGCTGGACGAGAACGCCGGCTTCCGGCACCCCGACCACGAAGCACTGGTCGACCAGGCGGCGGTGGACCCCCTGGAGCAGGCGGCCAAGGAGAAGGACCTCAACTACGTCAAGCTCGACGGCGAGGTCGGCATCATCGGCAACGGCGCGGGCCTGGTCATGTCGACCCTCGACGTGGTCGCCTACGCCGGGGAGCGGCACGGCAACGTCAAGCCGGCCAACTTCCTCGACATCGGCGGCGGCGCGAGCGCAGCGGTCATGGCCAACGGTCTGGAGATCGTCCTCTCCGACCCGTCGGTCAAGAGCGTCTTCGTAAACGTCTTCGGCGGCATCACCGCCTGCGACGCGGTCGCCAACGGCATCGTGCAGGCGTTGGGCCTGCTGGAGCAGCGGGGCGAGCAGGTCACCAAGCCGCTCGTCGTCCGCCTCGACGGCAACAACGCCGAGGCCGGTCGGGCGATCCTCGACGGCGCGAACAACCCGCTGATCGAGCGGGTCGACACCATGGACGGCGCGGCCGAGCGGGCCGCCGAGCTGGCGGCTGCGGGGGTCTGACACATGGCTATCTGGCTGACCAAGGATTCGAAGGTCATCGTCCAGGGGATGACCGGATCCGAGGGTTCCAAGCACACCCGCCGGATGCTCGCCGCCGGTACGAACGTGGTGGGCGGCGTCAACCCGCGCAAGGCGGGCACCACCGTCGACTTCGACGGCACCGAACTGCCGGTCTTCGCCAGCGTCGCCGACGCGATGAAGGACACCGGCGCCGATGTCACAGTCATCTTCGTACCGCCGCAGTTCACCAAGGCGGCGGTCATCGAGGCGATCGACGCCGAGATCCCGCTGGCCGTGGTGATCACCGAGGGGGTGCCGGTGCACGACACCGCCGCCTTCTGGGCGTACAACGTGGCCAAGGGGGAGCGGACCAGGATCATCGGCCCGAACTGCCCCGGCATCGCCTCGCCGGGCGCCTCGAACGCCGGCATCATCCCGGCTGACATCACCGGCTCCGGCCGGATCGGTCTGGTCAGCAAGAGCGGCACCCTGACCTACCAGATGATGTACGAGCTGCGGGACATCGGCTTCTCCACCTGCGTCGGCATCGGCGGCGACCCGATCATCGGGACGACGCACATCGACGCGCTGGCTGCCTTCGAGGCCGACCCGGACACCGACGCCATCGTCATGATCGGTGAGATCGGCGGGGACGCCGAGGAGCGGGCGGCCGAGTTCATCAAGGCCAACGTCAGCAAGCCGGTGGTCGGCTACATCGCCGGTTTCACCGCCCCGCCCGGCAAGACCATGGGGCACGCCGGTGCGATCATCTCCGGCTCGGCGGGCACCGCCGACGCCAAGAAGGAAGCGCTGGAGGCGGTCGGCGTGAAGGTCGGCAAGACGCCGACCGAGACGGCCAAGCTGATGCGCGAGATCATGTCCGCGGGCTGAGCGGAACACGCATCGAGGGGCCGACCGGAAGGTCGGCCCCTCAGCGGTTCCAGTACGGGTAGTTGCCGGTCGCCTGCAGGATCAGGCTGACGACGATGTTCAGCACGCCCAGCGCGATGGCCACGTAGCCCAGCACCGGTGACTGGCGGTACCGGCGCGCGTCGCGGATCGACAACCAGCCGAAGACGATGCCGAGGATGCCGCAGCAGAGCACCCCGGTCACGATGCCGAGCACGCCCCAGAGAGTCGTGCGGTCCCGGCCGGCCGGTGGTGGCGGGGGCGGTGGATACGGAGCGTTCACGACTCCCCTTCCGGTCACATGCTGCCGCGACGTCGGTCACGGCCCCTGTGCCGAGGCTAGAGGAGCCGGTGCCCGCCCACGCCGGATCAGGCGAACTGGTGCGTCCGGCGCACCGGGCATCGGACGCACCGAGCGGGTGTCGGGCAGCCAGGGCCGGCACGGCATGCCAGAGTAGAGCCGATGTCCTTCGTCACCCCTGACCAGCCTCGCCGGGCCACCGACGCCCGCGGCGCCGGCGCCCGGCCACCCGGCCGGGCCGGCCCTCCGCGCCGGGTGCCCGCGGCGCGGGCGGCACCCTCGGGGCGCAGCCACGCGCCGCTCGTGGTCGCCGCACTGGTCGCCGCCAGCGGGGCTGCCGTCACCACCTGGCTTCCCGTGGCGCTGGCGCTCTGGCTGTTCCAGCTCAGCGAGGGGGCCGGCAGCCTGCTCGACGCCGCCCGTGCCGGGGCGGCGGGCTGGCTCCTCGGTCACGGAGTGCCCCTGGCCACGGCCACCGGCCCGCTGGGCCTGGCACCGCTCGCGGTGACCGCGCTGGCGGTGTGGCGGCTCACCCGGGCCGGGGTGCACACCAGTCGCGCGATCGGTGCCCGCGGCGGCCGTTCACCGGGCCGTACGCTCGCTGCCGCGACGGCGGTCGGTGTCGCGTACGGGCTGTTGGGAGCGCTTGCCGCCATCGTGGTCGGTGCCGGTGGTCCCGGCGTGTCGCCGGTACGTGCCGGGCTGACGCTGGCGACGGTCGGCACCCTCGCCGCCGGTGTCGGTGCCGCCCGCACGACCGGGGTGGCGGAGGTCTTCGCCGCGCAGGCGCCGATGCCGTTGCGCGAGGGCGTGCGTGCCGGTCTGGTCGCCGCGCTGGTGCTGCTCGGCGCGGGAGCCGCCGTTGCGGGGCTGGCGGTGGCGACCGGTGGTGGTGACGCGGCCGACCTGATCGGCGCCTATCAAACCGGTGTCGCCGGTCAGGCCGGCATCACGCTGGTCAGCCTCGCGTACGCGCCAAACATCAGCGTGTGGTCGGCCAGTTACCTGCTCGGCCCCGGCTTCGCGGTCGGCACCGACACGGCGGTACGCACCAGCGAGGTGTCGGTCGGCGCGCTACCGGCTCTGCCGTTGTTCGCCGGTCTGCCCAGCGGGCCGGTCGACGGGCTCGGCGCGGTCACCGTACTCGCCCTGCCCGTCCTCGTGGGCATGGCCACCGGCGGGCTGCTCGCGCGCCGTCTGCTGCGCCTGGCCATCGCCGAACGGGCGCCCCTGTCGTGGCGGCGGCTGCTCGTACCGGCGGCGCTCGCCGGACCGGTGGCCGGCCTGCTGCTCGGCGCGGCGGCGAAGGCGTCCGGCGGGCCGCTGGGCGGCGGCCGGCTGGCAGAGGTCGGGCCGGTCGGTTGGCAGGTGGCGCTCGCGGCGCTGCTGGTCACCGGTGCCGGCGCGCTGCTCGGTGCCGCCGCCACCCGCTGGCTCGCCCGGCTCGCGACCTGAGCTTCCGGTACCGGCGCGCCGCCGCCACCTGCTGGCTCGAAGACCGCACCTTCCCGTGCCGGTGGGCGCATCTCGTGTCGGGAGACCGCAGAATCCCCGATGTTGCGGCCTGCCTGGGTGCGCAAGGCGGCAACATCCCCGATGTTGTCCGCGCATCCGGCGCCGGAGGCGGTAAGGCTGCGGTGGGTGGGGGTTCAGGGAAGGTGGGGCGATTCTGATGCGGCAGGGGGCGTCCCGGATGTTCCGGGACGCCCCTGGCGGTGGGCAGCTACTTGTCAGGGATACATCGATCCGCCGACGTTCAGTGCCACCACGACGATCTGTAGCAGACCCAGCAGCAGCCCGACCGCGCCGCAGATCAGGCCGGCGAGTGCCTGGCCGGAGTTGCCGGCCAGGCCCTGGTCGGCCTTCTGCTTGCCCAGCCAGCCGGTGACGAGTGCCGCCAGTCCCAGCGGGATGCCGAGGTAGCAGCAGCTCAGCGGAATCGACGCGATACCGAGGATCATCGCGATCAGGCCGAGGGTGTTCTGCTGCCCCTGCGCGCCGGTGAAGCCAGCGTGCGGGTACATCGGCGTGCCGCCGTAGGGCTGCGGAGCGTACGGGTCGGCGTAGGGCGGCCCGTAGCCCGGTTGCCCGTAGCCCGGCTGACCGTAAGCCGGGGGCTGCCCGGCGGCCGGTGCAGGACCGGCCGGCGGCGCGTACGGGTCGTAGGGCGCGGGCGAGGCCGGCGGCGGGGCCTCCGGCTGACCCGGGACCGGGGGTTGCTGACCGTACGGATCGGCCGGGGGTTGCTGACCGTACGGATCGGTCGGCTGGGCGTACGGGTTGGCCGGCGGTGGCGCGTACGGGTTGGCCGGGGGCGGCGCGTACGGGTTGGCCGGCTGGGGTGTGGTCGGGTCCCCGTACGGCGGCTGCTGGCCGTACGGGTCCTGACCGGGGTGACCGGGCTGCATCCGGTGCTCAGTAACCGCTGGCGTTGCCGCCGCTCATCGAGCCCAGCAGGCCGCCGCCGAGGCAGCACACCAGGACGATCGCGAGCCAGGCGATACCGACGATCAGGGCCCACTTGGACCACTTCTTCGACTCGGCCGCCGCAGCCTGGGCGCCGGCGTAGTCACCCTGCTGGAGCAGCGGGTTGACCTTCGAGGCGTTGATGATCGCCGGGATGGCCAGCGGCCAGAACAGGAAGATCGCGACGATCGACATTGTCATGTTGTTGTCGACCGACTGCGGTGGCTGTGACTGGTATTCGGGCTGCATGACGACGTGCTCCTCACGGTTGTTCGCTGACGGGTGTGGGACCGGACATGCGCCGGTCCCAAGCGAGCGGCAGCGTACCCGCTTTCGGCCAGTTCGGTGGTCACGCGCGCCGCGCTGCCCAGCGGATGGGCGCCGGTCGGCGGCCGGATAGGGTGTGCCGGTGACCCAGTCCGCCCGTATCGTCGTCCTTGTCTCCGGCTCCGGCAGCAATCTCCAGGCCCTGCTGGACGCGACCGCCGACCCGGCGTACGGGGCACGGGTGGTCGCGGTCGGGGCGGACCGCGACGGGATCGCGGGCCTGGACCGGGCCGTCGCCGCGGGGGTGCCGACCTTCGTCGAGCGGGTCAAGGACCACCCGGACCGCGAGCAGTGGGACGCCGCGCTCACCGCGCGGGTCGCCGAGCACCGACCCGACCTGGTCATCTCGGCCGGGTTCCTGAAGCTGGTCGGTCCCCGCTTCCTCACCGCTTTCGGCGACCGCTACCTGAACACGCACAACACCCTGTTGCCGGCGTTTCCCGGCATCCACGGCCCGCGTGACGCCCTCGCCTACGGGGTCAAGGTGACCGGGGCGACCCTCTTCTTCGTCGACGCCGGGATGGACACCGGCCCGATCGTCGCGCAGGTGGCGGTGCCGGTCCGCGGCGACGACGACGTCGACACGCTCACCGAGCGCATCAAGGAAGCGGAGCGGAGCCAGCTCGTCGAGCAGGTGGGCCGGCTGGTCCGTGAAGGTTGGACGATCACTGGAAGAAAGGTCATGGTCGGCGTGAACTCCATCCAGGACGGGCGTCGCCCCATCCGGCGAGCACTTGTCAGCGTCTACGACAAGACCGGCCTGGCCGACCTGGCCCAGGCGCTGCACGCCGCCGGTGTGGAGATCGTCTCCACCGGCAGCACCGCGTCGACGATCGCCGCGGCGGGCGTGCCGGTGACGCCGGTGGAGCAGGTGACCGGCTTCCCGGAGATCCTCGACGGGCGGGTGAAGACCCTGCACCCGGCCATCCACGGTGGGCTCCTCGCCGACCTGCGCAAGGACGCGCACACTGCCCAGCTCGACGAACACGGCATCGCCGGGATCGACCTGCTGGTGTCCAACCTGTACCCGTTCCAGGACACCGTCGCCTCCGGCGCCGGTCAGGACGAGTGTGTCGAGCAGATCGACATCGGTGGCCCGGCGATGGTGCGGGCGGCCGCCAAGAACCACACCTCGGTGGCCGTGGTCACCGACCCGGGCGCGTACCCGATGCTGCTGGCCGCACTCGACGGTGGTGGCTTCACCCTGGCGCAGCGTCGGGCGCTGGCCGCCCGCGCCTTCGCCGACATCGCCGAGTACGACGTGGCGGTCGCCGAGTGGTTCGCCACCTCGGTCGCCCCGGCGGCCGAGGGCATGCCGGAGTTCGCCGGTCTGGCGCTGCGTCGGCAGTCGGTGCTGCGCTACGGCGAGAACCCGCACCAGACCGCCGCGCTCTACGCCGACCCGGCCGGCCCGGTGGGGCTGGCTCAGGCCGAGCAGTTGCACGGCAAGGAGATGTCCTACAACAACTACGTCGACGCGGATGCCGCCTGGCGGGCCGCGAACGACTTCGCCGACCAGCCCGCGGTGGCCATCATCAAGCACGCCAACCCGTGCGGCATCGCGGTCGGCACCGACGTGGCCGAGGCGCACCGCAAGGCGCACGCCTGTGACCCGGTCTCCGCCTTCGGTGGGGTCATCGCCGTCAACCGGCCGGTCTCGGTCGAGCTGGCCGGGCAGATCGCCGAGATCTTCACCGAGGTCGTGGTGGCACCCGACTACGAACCCGGTGCGGTGGAGACGCTCCAAGCCAAGAAGAACATCCGGCTACTGCGCGCGCCCGCCTTCCAGCCGCGTCCGACCGAGTGGCGGCAGGTCAGCGGCGGCGTGCTGGTGCAGCTGCGGGACGCAGTCGACGCCGAGGGCGACGACCCGGCCAGCTGGCGGCTGGCCACCGGCGAGCCGGCCGACGAGGCGACCCTGGCCGACCTGGCCTTCGCCTGGCGGGCGGTACGCGCGGTGAAGAGCAACGCGATCCTGCTGGCCCAGGACGGCGCCACGGTGGGCGTCGGGATGGGGCAGGTCAACCGGGTCGACTCGGCCCGTCTCGCGGTCAGCCGGGCCGGCGCCGACCGGGCGCGCGGTGCGGTGGCCGCCTCGGACGCGTTCTTCCCGTTCGCCGACGGCCCGCAGATCCTCATCGACGCGGGCATCCGGGCGATCGTCCAGCCCGGCGGCTCCATCCGCGACGAAGAGGTGATCGACGCCTGCAAGCGGGCCGACGTCACCATGTACCTCACCGGCACCCGCCACTTCGCTCACTAGGCGTGCATGCGAGATCTTGGAACGTTTCCGTTAGCCCGCCGAACGGAAATCTTCCAAGATCTGGACCGGATCCCGCAGCACGATCGCCCCCCGCACGGTGCGGTGTCCCGAAGCGTTGCCGACGAAGTCCCGCCCCACGCGGATCGGCCCGCCAGCTCCCGGTCAGGTCGGCCGTCGGATGGCTGTCACGGTCTGCTGTCGGGCCAGCAGACAGGAGATGCCGTCGGCGGTCATCGGCCGGGCCAGGTGGTAGCCCTGGCCACGGGTGTAGCCGAGGGCGCGGAGCACGGCGACCTGCTCGGCGCTCTCGACGCCCTCGGCGACGGTCTCCAGGCCGAGCGCGTGGGCGAGCTGGATCACCGCCCGGGCCACCGCCTGCCGGGCGTCGGCCGCCGCTGCCCGGCCGTCGTCGATCTCGATACCGTCGACGAAGGACTTGTCCAGCTTCACGATCGCCGCCGGGAAGGCGCGCAGCAGACTCAGCGACGATTCGCCGGTGCCGAAGTCGTCGAGGGAGAGGCGGATGCCCATCCGGTCGAGTTCGAAGAGGGTTCGCGAGACCTGTTGACCGCGCAGCACCGCCGACTCGGTCACCTCCAGCACCAGTCGCTCGCAGGGCAGCCCGCTCTCGGCCAGCGCGGCCGTCACGTCGGAGACGAAGTCGGGATCGTGCAGTTGCCGCGCGGAGACGTTCAGGCCCGCCTCCCGGAGTGCGTCCGGCCCGAACTCCCGTGACCACGCCGCCGCCTGGCGGCACGTCTCGCGCAGCACGAACCGGCCCAGCGGCACGATCAGACCGGTCCGCTCGGCGGCCGGGATGAACTCGGCCGGGCTGACGACCCCCCGTGTCGGGTGATGCCAGCGGACCAGCGCCTCGACCCCTACCAACCAGTTGTCGTCGAGCCGCAGGATCGGCTGGTAGACGACCCGCAGCTCGTTGTCGTCCAGAGCCCGCCGCAGCTCGCCGCCGAGCTGCATGTGCGCCAGTACCGGCTCACCCATGCCGTCGACGTACCGTACGAAGCTCGCCTTCCCACGCTGCTTGGCCGTGTACATGGCGACGTCGGCGTCCCGCAGCACCGCGTCGACGGTGGCGCCGGGCGCGGCGTCGGCGATGCCGATGCTGGCCTGCACCAGCAGGCGATGCTGGCTGATCGGCTGGTCGAGCGCGGCCAGCAGCCGGCCGGCCAGTTCCTCGGGGTCGGCGCCCGCGCCGGTGAGCAGCACGGCGAACTCGTCACCGGCGACCCGTACCGGCAGGCCCTCGTCACCCACCTCGGCACGCAGCAGCTCGGCGACCGACACGAGCAGCCGATCACCGACGCCGTGCCCGAGCAGGTCGTTGACGGTCTTGAAGTCGTCCAGGTCGACCAGGAGCACCGACGCGGGTGTCGTGGCGGTGAGCGCGGACGCGAGCCGGTCCCGGAACAGCGCCCGGTTGGCCAGCCCGGTGAGCCCGTCGTGGCTGACCTCGTACTGGAGGCGCTCCTCCTGGACGCGGGTGTTGCGCAGCAGCCGGGCGTTCTCCCGATAGGCGATGAACTGCCGGACGCTTACCAGCGCGGTGACCACCACGGCGGCGATCAGGACCAGCCGGACCGGCCAGGTCAGGGGGGCGCCGAACGCGACGGCGAGCAGCGGCACGTCGACCGCCACCACCGCCAGGTACGGCAGCAGCACGCCGTTGGGGGTCTGCGCCCGGCGGACACCGAGGTCGGCCCGCCACTGCGCCCTGACGCCGAGCGTGAAGAACACCGGGGTCAGCGGCATCACGATCGCCTGGACGGGGATGCCGGCGACGTAGCCGTACCGGACCGCGAGCACGGCGACTATCCCGGCGGTGACGCCGCCGCTGGCCGCGACGAATCGTAGGGCGACGCGATCCACCGGGCCGCCGGCGACGAAGGACACCTTCGTCGCGGCGCCGATCGCGACCAGGAAGGCGAGCCCGACCAGCGCCATCGCCTGCGGGCTCCACGGCTCGGCAGCGGCCACCATCGGGGCCAGCCCGACGTAGCAGAGCAGCGCCGCGCAGCCGAGGAACGCGATCATGCGGTCGAGCAGGATGCGCCACCGCTCGACACCGCCGGTCTCGGCGATCGGCACCCGGGCCACCGCCCAGATGGCGACGACGAATCCGATCGCCACGCAGGCCGCTGCCGGCAGCGGCATGCTTCGGGTACGGGCCTCGGCGGCGTGCGTCAGCATGTCCAGCGCCAGCCAGCCGTACCCGATCGTGATGGTGGCCGCCGCGACGAGGAGCGCACGCCAGAAGCGGCGGGTGACCGGGTCGAGGCCGGCGTGGCGGAGCAGGTGTACGACGGACCCGGCGGCGAAGATCCCGCCGACGGGCACGAAGGTGTACGCGAGCGCCTCGGTGCCGGCGCCGACCGTGAAGTTCGCGACGCACCAGGCGATGCCGAGGACGGCGACCGCGACGGTGGCCTGTACGTACCGGACGGTGATCCGGCTGTTCGTCGCGGCGGCCCCGACCGTGGGGCCCGTCGTCGGCCGTAGCGCCACCTGCGTCACGGCTGTAGACCCTAGTGAGTGAGCGGAGGCTCGCCATCCGTCATCGGGTGCTTCTTCGATGCCGCAGTATCCACTAGGGAGGGAGGTTCGGTGCTCACCCTCCCGGGCGCAGTTCGGCGAAGTGGCAGGCCGAGGGGTGCGGGTCGGCAGCGCGCAGCACCGCCTGCGGGTCCTGGGTGGCGCAGATGTCCTGCGCCTTCCAGCACCGGGTGCGGAAGTGGCAGCCGCTCGGCGGATCCGCCGGGCTCGGGACGTCGCCGCGCAGCCGGATGATGCTGCGGTGTTCCCGGGCGTCCGGGTCCGGCACCGGCGCCGCGGAGAGCAACGCCTGGGTGTACGGGTGGGTGGCGCGATCGTAGATCTCGTCCTCGGTGCCGATCTCCACGATCCGGCCCAGGTACATCACCGCGATCCGGTCGGAGATGTGTCGCACCACCGACAGGTCGTGGGCGATGAAGATGTAGGACAGGCCCAGTTCGTCCTGAAGTTCCTCGAGCAGGTTGATCACCTGCGCCTGGATGGAGACGTCCAGCGCGGAGACCGGCTCGTCGCAGACGATCACCTCGGGGCGTAGCGCCAACGCCCGGGCGATGCCGATGCGCTGCCGCTGGCCACCGGAGAACTGGTGCGGATAGCGGTTGATGTGCTCCGGGTTCAGCCCGACGACGTCGAGCAGTTCCTGGACCCGCCGCTGGCGGCTGCCCTTCGGGGACGCCTCCGGATGGATCTCGAACGGCTCGCCGATGATGTCGCCGACGGTCATCCGTGGGTTCAGCGAGGTGTACGGGTCCTGCATGACCATCTGCATGTTGCGCCGGATCCGCCGCAACTCACCGCCGGAGGCGGCGAACAGGTCCCGGCCGGCCAGCGTGGCGCGGCCGGCGGTCGGCTTCTCCAGCCGCATCAGCAGTCGGGCCAGGGTGGACTTGCCGCAGCCCGACTCACCGACGATGCCAAGTGTCTCGCCCCGGCGCAGTTGGAAGCTCACCCCGTCGACGGCCTTGACCGCACCGGTCTTCTTCTTGAACACCACGCCCTGCGTGATCGGGAAGTGTTTGACCACGTGGTTGACGTCGAGGAGGGTCTCGCCGCGGACAGTGGTGGGGCTAGCCGGCCCGGTCATCACGTACCTCCTGGGCGAAGTGGCACGCGCTGGTCCGGCCGTCGCCGAGGACCAGGTCGTGCGGCACCACGTCCACGCAGACCTGCTGCACGTACGGGCACCGGGGGTGGAACGGGCAACCGCTGGGGATCCGCATCAGGTTGGGCGGCAGGCCGCGGATCGTGGACAGCTTCCCGCCCCGCTGGTCCAGGCGCGGGATCGAGTTCAGCAACCCCTTGGTGTACGGATGGGCAGGCGCCCGGTACAGCGACCGGACATCGGCGTGCTCGACGATCCGGCCCGCGTACATGACCGCGATCCGGTCCGCGACGTCGGCCACCACACCGAGGTCGTGGGTGATCAGGATCATCGCCATGTTCAGGTCCCGCCGCAGGTCGGCGAGAAGATCCATGATCTGGGCCTGCACGGTGACGTCCAGCGCGGTGGTGGGCTCGTCGGCGATGAGCACCTTCGGCTCCATCGCCAGGGCCATCGCGATCATCACCCGCTGCCGCATGCCGCCGGAGAACTGGTGCGGGTAGTCACCGAGACGCCTCGCCGCCCCGGGTATCTGCACCAGGTCCATCAGCTCCACCGAGCGGCGGCGGGCGTCCGCGCGGGACATGCCGATTCGCTGGCGCAACGTCTCGCCGATCTGCCAGCCGACCGGGAAGACCGGGTTCAACGCGGAGAGAGCGTCCTGGAAGATCATCGCGATGTCCTTGCCCCGGATCTGCCGGCGCTGCTCCTCCGCCAGGCCCAGCAGGTCGCGGCCGGAGTAGCGGATCTCACCCGAGCTGATGTGCGCCGGCGGAATGTCCAGGATGCCCATGATGGCCTGGGCGGTGACGGACTTGCCGGAGCCGGACTCGCCCAGCACGGCGAGCGTCTCGCCCGGATCCAGGTGGTAGCTGACCCCGTTGATCACCTTGGCCACGCCCTCGCCGGTGCGGAACTCGACGTGCAGGTCGCGTACCTCCAACAGGTGCCCTCCGGGCGGGGTGGGCGAGGCCGGCGTCGGCCGGACGGCGTGTTGACTCATGAGGGGATCACCGGAGCTTCGGGTCGAAGGCGTCGCGGATCGCGTCGCCGAGCATGATGAAGGCCAGCACGGTCAGCGCCAGGAAGGTCGACGGGACCACCAGCGGGGTCGCCGATTCCCGCATGTGCACCCGACCATTGTTGATCTCGATGCCCCAGGAGATGGTCGGTTCCCGCAGCCCGATGCCGAGGAAGGAGAGCGTCGCCTCGGCGGCGATGAACGAGCCGAGCGCGATGGTCAGCACCACGATGGCCGGGGCGAGTGCGTTCGGCAGGATGTGCCGCCACATGATCCGCCCGTTGCTCGCCCCGAGCATCCGCGCCGCGGCCACGTAGTCCTGCTCCCGGGCGGTGATCACCGAGGAACGGACCACCCGGGCCGCGGTGGTCCAGCCGAGCACCGCCAGCACGAAGATGACCGCGGCGACGCGTACCGTGGCGCTGTCGCTGCCGATGCGCTTGAGCAGGACGATCGCGGCCAGCAGCAACGGGATGCCGAGCACGATGTCGATCACCCGGGAGAGCACTGCGTCGACCCAGCCGCCGAAGTAGCCGGCGAGCATCCCCACGACCAGCGCGATCAGGCCGGTGAACAGGGCGCTCAGGGCACCGACCAGCAGCGACGCGCGAGCGCCGTAGACCGCCCGGGCGTACGTGTCGCAGCCCTGGAAGTCGTACCCGAAGATGGCGCCGCCGGAGGGTGCCGCGTGCTGTCGGGACAGCACACAGTCGGCGGGATCGTTGCTGGTGAACAGGCCCGGCACGGCGGCCATCGCGGTCACCAGCAGCACCAGGGTCAGGCTGATCCAGAAGATCGGCTTGCGGCGCAGGTCGCGCCAGGCGTCGCCGGCCAGGCTGCGCGGCTTGCGGGGCCGGCCCACCTGGTTCGGCGTGCCCGGTTCCCCGGAAGGCCCGCGCCGCGCGGCCTGGTTCTCCGACGCCGCCACCGTCTCGAAGTCGCTCACCGGTTCACCCTTGTCTCACTCATAGCGGATCCTCGGGTCCAGGACGGCGTACAGGACGTCGACCACCAGATTGGAGACCAGGTAGACCACGACGAGCACGCTGACGATGCCCACCACCAGCGGGCCGTCCTCGGTGCGGATGCCGCGGAAGAGGTTGAAGCCGACGCCGGGGATGTTGAACACGCCCTCGGTGATGATCGCGCCGCTCATCAGGTTGCCGACCTCGACACCGAGAAAGGTGATCACGGGGATGAGAGAGTTGCGCAACACGTGCACGCTTACCACCCGCCGACTCGGCAGGCCCTTCGACCGCGCGGTGCGCACGTAGTCGGCGCGCAGGTTCTCGGCCACCGAGGTACGGGTCAGCCGAAGCGCGGTGGCCAGGGAGAGCGAGCCGAGCACGATGCCCGGCAGCAGCAGCGCGAAGAAATCGGGGTCGGCGCCGGCCGTGGGCGGGAAGACCTGCCACTTGACGCCGAGGAAGTACTGCGCCAGCGGGGCGAGCACGATGGTCGGGATGCCGAGCACCAGCAGGGTCAGCAGCAGGGTGGCGTTGTCGAAGACGCTGGCCCGCCGGATGCCGGCGAGGACGCCTGCGGTGACGCCGAAGATGACCGCGACCGCGATGGCGATCAGGGCCAGCCTGATCGTGACCGGCCAGGCGGCGGCGAGGATGTCGCCGATCGACCGTCCGGTGAGCGACTCGCCCAGGTCGCCGCGGAGCAGATTCGAGATGTAGTCGAAGTACCGGTAGAAGAAGCCGCCGATCCCGGTGGCGTCGAGGTGGTACTTCTCCGTGAGGTACGCCCGCTGTGCGGCGGTGACCGGGCGTTCCCCGGCGAGGGCCTGGATCGGGTCGCCCTGACCGGCGAACATCAGCGCGTAGACGATCAGCGTGGTCCCGAAGAAGGCCAGGACCATCTGGAGCAGACGCCGCACGATGAAGCGGAACATACTTGGCAGTCTCCCTGAAAAGGGGCGAACCGCGTGGCGGGTCGGGTCACCTCGCGATGACCCGACCCGCCGACGTGCGTGTTACCTGATCGCTTCGATCTTGGTCAGGTTGACCCGGTCGAAGAGATCCATCTCGACGTTCTTGACCTTGGTCGAGTGGCCGAAGTTGTTCTGGCCGAACCGCAGCGGTACGACCGGCAGGTCCTCGGCCAGCAGGTCCTCGGCCTCCTGGTACTTCTTGATCGCCTCTTCCTCGCTGGGGGCGCTGGCGCCCTCGGCGAGCAGACGGTCGAAGTCCGGGTTGCTGTAGCCGTAGTAGTTCGACGAGCCGTTGGTGCTGTACAGCGGGCCCAGGTAGTTCTCCATGGACGGGTAGTCCATGATCCAGCCCATCCGGAACAGGCCCACCGGCTGCTTCGCCTTGACCTTGGTCAGCAGGTCGGCGAACTTGGGCTCGGCGCTGCCGACGCAGTCCACGCCCAGGTTGGCCTTGAGCTGATTGCAGGTGGCGTCGATCCAGTCCTTGTGGCCACCGTCGCCGTTGTAGGACAGGGTGATCTTCGACGGGCCGCCGGCGGCCTGGTAGAGCGCCTTTGCCTTGGCCGGGTCGAACTCGCCCGCGGCGCCGACGGTGTTCTCCCGGTAGCCGGCGACGGCCGGGGAGACGAACGCGCGGGCCGGCTGCTGCGAGTCCTTGAAGATCGACCGAGTGATCTCCTCGCGGTCGATCGCCATGGAGATGGCCTTGCGCACGTCCGGGTTGCTGAACTCCTCCTGGAAGGTGGGGAACGCCAGGAAGTGCAGCGACGACGCCGGGCTCTGCAGGAAGCGGTCGCCCAGATCGGTGCCGGCGGTGGAGAGGTTCTCCGTCGGGATGGTCTTGATCACGTCAAGGTTGTCCGACAGCACGTCCGCGTACGCCGCGGTCAGCTGCTGGTAGATCCGGAACTCGACGCCGGCCACCTTCGGCTGCTCGCCGGGGAAGGCGTCGTACCGCTCGACCTCGACCTTGGCGTCGTGCTGCCAGGTGCCCTTCATCTTGAACGGGCCCTGGCCGACCGGCGCCTGCTCGTAGCCCTCGACCAGCTCGCCGGGAGCGCTGAACGCGGCCTCCGGCAGCGGGTAGAAGGCGGTGTAGCCGAGCATCGACTTGAACTCGCTGTACGGCTGCGCGAGCGTGACGGTGAAGGTCAGGTCGTCGACCTGCTTCAGCCCGCTGAGCGTCTCGGCCTTCGGGCTCTCACCCTGCAGGTCGTCGTAGCCGGCGATCTTCTCGAAGAAGTAGCTGGAGTTCTGCCCGTTCGGCGCGTACGCGCCGTAGTTCCAGGCGTCGATGTAGTTGTCGGCGGTCACCTTCTCGCCGTTGTGGAACGTGTAGCCGTCCTTGAGCTTGATCGTCCAGGTGGTGTTGTCCTCGGACGTGATCGACTCGGCGGCCACCTCGTACGGCTTGTGGGCCTCGTCGTAGTCGACCAGCGGGCTGAACAGGGCGGCGAGCACCTGGGAACCGCTCGTCTCGTTGGTGTTGGTCGGCACCAGGTGCTGCGGCTCGGCGATCTCGATCCGCACGGCCGCACTGGGGTCGCTCTCGCCGGATCCGCCGTCGCCGCCCGAGCCGCAGGCCACCAGGCCCAGGGTCACCGCGAGCGGGAGGGCGGTCCAGGCGGCGAGCCTACGAACACGCATCTAGCCTCCTCATCTCCATTACGCTGCGCAGTCGGGCCCGGCTTTGGGTGACGCTGCGCAACGACGGGCAACGGTAGGTCGTATGCCGCGAGTCGGCAACGTAGCGGTTGCGAAGGGGTAACAGAACGCCACCCCCGGTCTTGTCGAGCCTTCGGTCGCGTGCTACGCGGCTTGCCGCGATACCGTCTTGAACTGCGGAGATATGGACCGATTGGGTGATGTTGGTGGCGCAGTGGGGTGCGTGGTTGCGGCCGGTCATGATCGTCGGATCGCGGGCCTTTGTGCCCGGACGTCCGGAAGCGGTGTGTTGGGCTCCACAGATGGTCACGCTAAGTGACGAATGACACCTCACGCAAAGTAGCCTGGCTGGTCGGCTGACCCTTCGGGCCGCCGGTCGGCTGGCCGGCCGGGTCGCCGAGGTCGGGGGAGCCGGTGGCAGCGGGCGTGAGACGATCTGCTCGTGACGGCGACGCTTCTGGACGGCAAGGCGACCGCGGCCGAGATCAAGGACGAGCTGCGGGCGCGGGTGAAGGCGCTGGCGGAACGGGGCACCGTGCCGGGGCTCGGCACGGTGCTGGTCGGGTCCGATCCGGGCTCCCAGGCGTACGTCAACGGCAAGCACCGGGACTGCGCGGAGGTCGGCATCGCCTCCATCCGCCGGGAGTTGCCGGCCGACGCCACCCAGGAGCAGGTCGACCAGGTCCTCGCCGAGCTGAACGCCGATCCGGCCTGCCACGGCTACATCGTCCAACTACCGTTGCCGGCACACCTGGACACGCAGCGGGTGCTGGAGCTGATCGACCCGGACAAGGACGCTGACGGCCTGCACCCGGTCAACCTCGGCCGGCTGGTGCTCGGTTACGACGCGCCGCTGCCCTGCACTCCGCGCGGCATCGTGGAGCTGCTCCGTCGGCACGACGTGCCGCTGCGCGGCGCCAACGTGGCGGTGGTGGGCCGGGGCAATACCGTCGGACGCCCGCTGGGGCTGCTGTTGACGCGGCGGAGCGAGAACGCCACCGTCACCCTCTGCCACACCGGCACCCTGGACCTGGCCGCGCACACCCGGGCCGCCGACATCGTCATCGTGGCGGCAGGCGTACCCGGCCTGCTCACCACCGACATGGTCAACCCGGGGGCCGTCGTGGTCGACGTGGGCATCACCCGGGTGATCGGTTCCGACGGCAAGGGCCGCTACACCGGCGACGTGGACCCGGAGGTCGCCGAGGTGGCCGGCAAGCTGGTGCCGATGCCCGGCGGGGTCGGACCGATGACCCGGGCGATGTTGCTCACCAATGTCGTGGAGCGGGCCGAACGCCCATAACCGTCCGCCCCTGGCCCGATCGGTGCCAGGATGGCTGATACGGTCCGGAAAACCGACTGGTATCAGGGAGTGGGACGACCATGGGTAAGAAGGTCACTGTCGTCGGGGCCGGATTCTACGGCTCCACCACCGCGCAGCGCCTGGCCGAGTACGACGTCTTCGACACCGTCGTGATCACCGACATCATCGAGGGTAAGCCCGCGGGTATCGCCCTCGACCTCAACCAGTCGCGTGCTGTGGAGGGCTTCGAGACCAAGGTCGTCGGGGTCACGACCGGCCCGAACGGTGAGGGCTACGAGGGCATCGAGGGCTCGGACGTGGTCGTCATCACCGCCGGCCTGCCGCGGAAGCCCGGGATGAGCCGGATGGACCTGCTGGAGACCAACGCCAGGATCGTCCGCCAGGTCGCCGAGAACGTGGCCAAGTACGCCCCGAGCGCCGTCGTCATCGTGGTCTCCAACCCGCTCGACGAGATGACCGCGCTGGCCCAGATCGCCACCCAGTTCCCGCGCAACCGGGTGCTCGGTCAGGCCGGCATGCTGGACACCGCCCGGTTCACCAACTTCGTCGCCGAGGCGTTGCAGGTGCCGGTGAAGTCGGTGAAGACGCTGACCCTGGGTTCGCACGGCGACACCATGGTTCCGGTGCCGTCGCAGAGCAGCGTGAACGGCAAGCCGCTGCGCGAGGTGATGCCGGCCGAGCAGATCGAGGACCTGGTCGTGCGTACCCGCAACGGTGGGGCCGAAGTGGTGGCCCTGCTCAAGACGGGGTCGGCGTACTACGCCCCGTCGGCGGCAGCGGCCCGGATGGCGAAGGCGGTCGCGGAGGACTCCGGCGAGGTCATGCCGGTCTGTGCCTGGGTCGACGGCGAGTACGGCATCTCCGGTGTCTACCTCGGCGTCGAGGCCGAGATCGGTGCTCAGGGCGTCAAGCGCGTGGTGGAGACCGATCTCGACGCCGACGAGCTGGCCGCCCTCAAGGAGGCCGCCGAGGCCGTCCGCGCCAAGCAGGCCGACGTCGCGTCCATGTGACCGCGACGAGCTGAGTTGATCAAGAGGCTGGCGTTTCGGATCAACGTTCCCGAGACGCAAGCCTCTTGATCAACCTGGCGGTTCGCCGGTGGACGCACGGGCCTACCAGTGGGCGCGACGTTCCTTGTTCGAGCCGATCCAGTACGCTCGTACTGCTTGAGCATGTCCCCTGAGAGGAGCGCCGGCCGATGGCGAAGATCAAGGTAAACAACCCGGTCGTGGAGCTCGACGGCGACGAGATGACCCGGATCATCTGGAAGCAGATCCGGGAGCAGCTGATCCTGCCCTACCTCGACGTCGACCTGCACTACTACGACCTCTCGATCCAGCACCGCGACGCCACCGACGACCAGGTGACCGTCGACGCCGCGAACGCCATCAAGGAGCACGGCGTCGGCGTGAAGTGCGCCACCATCACTCCGGACGAGGCGCGGGTCGAGGAGTTCGGCCTGAAGAAGATGTGGCGGTCGCCGAACGGCACCATCCGTAACATCCTCGGCGGCGTCGTCTTCCGCGAGCCGATCATCATGTCCAACGTGCCGCGGCTCGTCCCCGGCTGGACCAAGCCGATCATCATCGGCCGGCACGCCCACGGCGACCAGTACAAGGCCACCGACTTCGTGGTCCCCGGCCCGGGCACGGTGACCATCACCTACACGCCCGCTGACGGCTCGGCGCCGGTCGAGATGGAGGTCGCCAACTTCCCCGGCGGCGGCATCGCGATGGGCATGTACAACTACGACGAGTCGATCCGGGACTTCGCCCGGGCCTCGTTCCGCTACGGCCTGGACCGCAACTACCCGGTCTACATGTCCACCAAGAACACCATCCTCAAGGCGTACGACGGCCGGTTCAAGGACATCTTCGCCGAGGTGTTCGAGAACGAGTTCAAGGCCGAGTTCGACGCGGCCGGCCTCACCTACGAGCACCGGCTCATCGACGACATGGTCGCCGCCGCGCTCAAGTGGGAGGGCGGCTACGTCTGGGCCTGCAAGAACTACGACGGTGACGTGCAGTCCGACACCGTCGCGCAGGGCTTCGGCTCGCTCGGCCTGATGACCTCGGTCCTGCTCTCGCCCGACGGTCGCACCGTCGAGGCCGAGGCCGCTCACGGCACCGTCACCCGGCACTACCGGCAGTGGCAGAAGGGCGAGAAGACCTCGACCAACCCGATCGCCTCGATCTACGCCTGGACCCGTGGCCTGGCCCACCGGGGCAAGCTGGATGGCACCCAGGCGGTCAGCGAGTTCGCCAACACGCTGGAGCAGGTCATCGTCGACACCGTCGAGGGCGGCCAGATGACCAAGGACCTCGCGCTGCTGATCTCGCGGGACGCCCCGTGGCAGACCACCGACGAGTTCATGAACACGCTCGACGAGAACCTGGCGCGCCGCCTGGCCGCCTGAGTCTCACCCGCAGTTCACCGAGCCCGCCGGCCTGAGCGCCGGCGGGCTCGGTGTATCCGGTACCCGCAACGGCGGCGTGTCGCGACCGGACGCGCCCATCGGCGTCACTTCGTCCGGCGCGCCTCGTTGACCTGGGTGGACGAGATGCCAGTCCCGTCCTGGAAGGTTGACCGTCGCCACCGCGCGACTCGCGTGCCCAGCAGCCAGCCTTCCCGGCTGTCGAGTACAGCCAGCCGTCCCTTCCCCGCGGGGGGCCCTGTCCCGGGCCCCCCGCGCCCTGCTGTCCGCCGGGCCGTTGCTCCGGCCCTGCCCTGCGCGGCGCGGCGACCGAAGTGGACCGCCGTGTCACATCGAGCGCAGCAGCTCGGCGGCCCGCTCCGGGGCGATGTCGTTGATGAAGACCCCCATCGCCGACTCCGAGCCGGCGAGGTACTTCAGTTTGTCCGCCGCCCGCCGGACGCTGAACAGTTGCAGGTGCAGATGCCCCAGCTCACGCTCGACGCGCACCGGTGCCTGGTGCCAGGCGGCGATGTAGGGCATGGGCGTGTCGAACAACCCGTCGAAGCGGCGCAGCAGATCCAGGTAGAGCGGCCCGAAGGCGTCGCGTTCCGCGTCGGTCAGCGCCGGCAGGTCGGGCACCGCCCGGTGCGGCGCGATGTGCACCTCGAACGGCCACCGGGCGGCTGCCGGGACGTACGCCGTCCAGTGCTGGTTCGTCGCCACCACCCGCTCGCCGGCGGCGCGCTCGGCGGCCAGCACGTCGGCGTAGAGGTTGCCGCCGCCGGTGCGCTCGGCGTGCCGGCGGGCCGCGCCCAGCAGCGACCGGGTCCGTGGGGTGACGAACGGGTACGCGTAGATCTGCCCGTGCGGGTGGTGCAGCGTCACCCCGATCTCCACCCCCCGATTCTCGAAACAGAAGACCTGCTCGACGCCGGGCAGTCCGCCGAGCACCGTGGTCCGGTCGGCCAGCGCGTCCAGCACGGTACGCACCCGGCTCGGCGGTAGCGCGGCGAAGGAGGCGTCGTGGTCGTCGGTGAAGCAGACCACCTCACAGCGCCCCTGCCCCGGGCGGACCGGAGTGAGCGGCGTGATCGCGGCCGGTTCCGCCACCACCCGCCCGCTGAGCGCCGGGAACCGGTTCTCGAAGACCGCGACCGCGTACTCCGGGGCCGGGATCTCGCTGAGCCGGTCCGGCGTCGAGGGGCAGAGCGGGCACTGGTCGGCCGGCGGGAGGAAGGTCCGGGTCTGCCGGTGCACCGCCAGCGCCACCCACTCGTCGGTGAGCGGGTCGTAGCGCAGTTGGGAGGCGGGCGGGGGAGGCGGCAACGGGCGCCGGTCCGGCTGGTCCCGGACGGCGTCGTCGCGCTCGTCGAAGTAGATCAGTTCGCGGCCGTCGGCCAGGCTGATCGCCGTACGTTTCATCGCAATGTCCCGCCTTCGGTGGCCGGCACGACGATCAGCTCGCCGACCCGGTCGGTGAGCAGTCGTCGGGCCTCCGGTGCCAACCGGTCGTCGGTGACCAGCACGTCGGCCGTGTCCAGGTCGGCGATGGCGGAGATGCCGACCGTGCCCCACTTGGTGTGGTCGGCGAGCACCACCAACCGGTTCGCCGCCGCGACCAGGGCCCGGTTCGTCTCGGCCTCGGTCAGATTCGGGGTGGTGAAGCCGGTCCGCTCGGTTATCCCGTGCACACCGAGGAAGAGCAGATCCAGGTGCAGGGTGCGGACGGCGCCGACGGCCAGCGGCCCGACCAGGGCGTCGGAGGGGGTGCGCACCCCACCGGTCAGCACCACCGTCTGGTCGGTGCGGCCCCGCTCGTGCAGGATGTCGGCCACCGGCAACGAGTTGGTCACCACGGTCAGGGCCGGCACGTCGATCAGCCGCCGGGCCAGTTCGGCGGTGGTGGTGCCGGCGGAGAGCGCGATTGCCGCTCCGGGCCGGACCAGCTTCGCGGCACGTGCCGCGATGGCCGCCTTCTCGGCCTGCTGGCGTACCGACTTGGCCCGGAAACCCGGCT
This sequence comes from Micromonospora sp. C51, assembly GCF_018070435.1. NCBI lineage: Bacteria > Bacillati > Actinomycetota > Actinomycetes > Micromonosporales > Micromonosporaceae > Micromonospora > Micromonospora sp. C51. The sequence goes on from NZ_JAGPXQ010000030.1 coordinate 28,359, forward strand.
CGTCGGTGGCGCCGGTGGCGGTGGCGCCGCCGTGCACCTTGGCGACCAGGCCACGTTCGTGCAGCAGGTCCAGGTCACGGCGGATGGTCATGTCGGAGACGCCGAACTCGGCGGCCAAGTCGCCGACGCGTACGCCGCCGCTCACGCGGACCCGATCGAGGATCGCCGCATGGCGCTGCCGCGCGAGCATCGACCCTCCCGGCCTCACGTGAGTGAACAGATCCGAACAGAAACAAACATTAGCGCTCGGCGTCGACCACCGGAAGGGAGGGTGCTTCCGGGATCAGAGCGCGGGCAGGCGCGGCTCCACCCAACCGGTCTCGGTCAGATGGTGCAGGACCCGTTGTACCGCCTCGTCAACGGTGAGATCGGTGGTGTCGAGCACCAGATCCGCGTCGGTCGGCTCCTCGTACGGGTCGTCGATGCCGGTCATCCCCGTGAGCAGTCCCGCCCGGGCACGGGCATACAGGCCCTTGCGGTCGCGCTTCTCGCAGACCTCCAGCGGAGTGGCGACGTGCACCAGCACGAACCCGGCGCCGGCGGCCATCGCCATCTCCCGGGCGGTCGCCCGGGCCTGGGCGTACGGAGCGATGGGGCAGCAGATGCCGATGCCGTGGTGCCGGGCGATCTCGGCGGCGACCCACCCGATCCGACGTACGTTTGTGTCCCGGTCGGCCTTGCTGAAGCCCAGCCCGGCGGTCAGCTCGCGACGAACCACGTCACCGTCGAGCAGCGTGACCGTACGCTCGCCCTCCTCACGCAGCGCGTCGGCGAGCCCCCGGGCGACTGTCGACTTGCCGGAACCGGAGAGCCCGGTCAGGAACACCACCAGGCCCCGGTGCCGCCGGGGCGGCCGGGCCCGGCTCAGCTCCTTCGCCACCGCCGGGGGAGTGTGCCACTCGGGCAGCGGGAAGCCGCGGTCCAGCAGGTCTTCGATCTCCGCCTGGCTCAGCGCCAGCCGCCGGTTGCGGGGCGGGATGTCGTCGCGCCAGCGCCACTGGCCGTCCCGGTTGTCGTAGGCCAACTCGCGGGGCACCAGCACGCGCAGCCCGGCCCCGGAGAGCATCTCGCCGGTGGAGAGCAGGTGGGTGACGCCGTACGCGGCGGAGACCCGGGCCAGCAGCAGGGCGTCACTGATCTCGTCGCGTCGCCGGGAGAACGGCACGGCGACCAGGGTCGCCGGAGGCATTCGATCCCGGGCGGCGAACACGCTACGGACCAGCGCCTCCGGCGGTAGTCCACCGGTGCCGTCCTCGCTCACCGGAATCATGATCAGTAGGTGAGCGCTCAGGGTGCGTACGGCATGTGCGATCTGCGCCAGTTGCGGCCGGTGCAGCGGCCGGTCGGCGACCACCCCGAGCACCCGGCCGGGCGGCAGCAGCGCGCGGATCTCCTCGGGTGTACGCCGCAGCCGCTGGAACGGACCGTGAGTGCCGTCGCCCAGCCGGCGCACGGTGCCGCCGACCCCGGCCACTCCGTCGCGGATCGTCCAGGCGTCGGCCACCTCCAGGGCCGCCATCGGTGCGCCCTCGCTGTCGGTGAGCACCAGCGTCCGGCGGCCCGGGTCGGCGAGGTCGAGCTGCTGCGCCACCGTCGCGGGCACCTGGAGCGGGACGGCGACCGGCCACGGGGCGTCGTCGACGAGCCGGCCCCGGCGGCTGACCGAGACCAGGTCGGCCCGGGTCATGAACCCGGCCAACGGCGCGTACGCACCGATCAGCAGCAGCTCGAGATCCGCGAGCTCACCGGGACGCGGCGTGTACGTCGGTGCTTCCCGCAGCACCTCGTCGGGCAGCACCCACCCGTTGCTCATCAGACCCCCAACTCCGGCGACCGGCACACAGTTTCGCAGCCGGTCGCCGATCGGTCGAGAGCGCCACCGTGCCCGCCGTGCCACTGCTGTCGACGGGCCGCTTCGCGATGTCGTACGCGTTCGGTCGCTCAGCCCAGCGTGGCCGCCCCGAACGAGACCGCGAACCGCTTGCACCAGATGGAAACGCTTGTCAGGTCCGACAGCTCGACATCGTTCGGAATGGCGTAACCCTGGTCGCCGCGATTGCCCTTGAGCCGCCCCAACTCGACCCAGCGGCCGTCGTCGAACACGTGCCAGCCGTCCCGGCCCTCGATCACCGGCTGGTCGGTCAGCCACACCCGCAGGTCCGGGCCGTTGGAGGTGTCCAGACCGACCAACTCCAGCCGGTGCTGCCCGTCGACGGTGCGCACGATCCGCGCGCTCCCGGAGGTGTCGTGCTCGTGGCTGATGAAGTCACCGGAGCTGACCAGGGTCGCCGCCGTGGCGGCGGGGGAGGCGGGCGAGGCGGAACCGGTCGGCGAGGCGGAACCGGTTGGTGTGGCGGACGTCGCCGGGGTGGCGACCGTGGACAGCCGCTCGGCCACCTCGGCGTCGGTCAGCAGCTTCCACGGCTGGAACCAGTACAGACCGAAGGTCGCACCGGCGGCCAGCACGGTGATCGCGATCCACGTTATCGGGGTACGGAACAGGCGGCGAATGAGCATGTCCCAGTCTGTCGCGGCCGGTCGCGTGCTGTCAGCCGCGCAAATCTTACGAACTGAGAACCGCTTGCCCACCGGGCGTGGCCGTCTCCCTAGGGGGAGTCGGCGTACCGGTATCAGGGGAAACGGGGGTTGCTTCCGGAGCGCGGCGCATTGTCCGACGGCTCTAGGCTGACGACGTGACACTGATCGCAACCGAGTCGTTGACGAAGGTCTACGGCGGCGGGGTCACCGCACTGTCCGATCTGACGGTCGCGGTGGAACCAGGGATCGTCGGCCTGGTCGGCGCCAACGGCGCCGGCAAGTCGACTCTGATCAAGCTGCTGCTCGGCCTGCTCACTCCCACCCGCGGCCGGATACAGGTGCTGGGCCTGGACCCGACCGCCGACACGGCGGCCGTGCGGGCCCGGGTCGGCTACATGCCCGAGCACGACTGTCTGCCGCCCGACCTTTCCGCCGCCGAACTCGTCACCCATCTGGGGCGGATCAGCGGCCTACCGCGCACGGTCGCCCGGGAACGGGCCTCCGAGGCGCTGCGCCACGTGGGTCTGCACGAGGAGCGCCACCGGCCGGTGGGCGGCTACTCCACCGGCATGAAGCAGCGGGTCAAGCTCGCTCAGGCGCTGGTGCACGATCCCGACCTGCTACTGCTCGACGAGCCCACCAACGGCCTCGACCCGGCCGGGCGGGACGCGATGCTCGCACTGGTGCAACGGATCGGCACCGAGTTCGGCATCTCCGTACTTGTCTGCTCGCACCTGCTCGGTGAGGTCGAGCGGATCTGCGACACCCTGGTCGCCATCGAGGGTGGGCGGCTGTTGCGGGCCGACCACATCGCCGCCATGACCTCGGCCACCGACGTGCTCGCGGTCGAGGTCAGCGAGGGCACCGAGGCGCTGGCCACCCGGCTGGCCGCGCTCGACCTGCCGGTGGGTCGGGAGGGAAGGCTGCTGCTGGTGCCGCTGGCCGACCAGCGCACGTACGACCTGATCCTCGGTGCGGTGGCCGAGCTGGACCTGCCCCTGCACCGGCTGGACCAGCGTCGGCACCGGGTGGCCGAACTCTTCGCCCGGAGGGAGAACAGCCATGCCTGAGCCGACCGGCGTCATCCACGACATCGGCTACCAGCGCTACACCGGTCCCCGGCTCGGCCGCCGGCACGTCTTCGGGGCGCTGTACCTGCACGGCGTGCGGACCACCTTCGGGCTGGGGCGCAGCGCCAAAGCCAAGATCTTTCCCTGGTTGGTGGTCGGCATCGTGCTGATGGTGGCCGCCGCGGTGACCGCGATCCGTAGCCAGATCGGCGAAGTGATCATGACGTACGCCCAGTTCGCCGACGCGATGAGCTGGCTGGTCATCTTCTTCGTCGCGGTGGCCGCGCCCGAGCTGGTCTCCCGGGACATGCGCAGCGGTGTCCTGCCGCTGTACTTCTCCCGGCCGCTGCCGCACGCGGACTACCCGCTGGCCAAGCTGCTTGCCCTGGTCACCGCGCTCTTCCTGCTGCTCGGCGCGCCGCAACTGCTGATGTTCCTCGGTGGCGCCTTCACCGCCGACGGCATGGGCGCGGTCTGGGACGAACTGCTCGACCTGCTGCCCGGGCTGCTCTACGCCGGGCTGTGGGCGGTGGTCTTCGCCTCGGTCGGTCTGCTGGTCGCCTCGATGACCGGAAAGCGCGCCTTCGCCGCCGGTGGGATCGTCGCCGTGTTCCTGATGACCACGCCCATCGTCGGCATCCTGTCGGTCCTGCCCTCGCAGGCGGCGAACCAGCTCGCCGGCATCGCCTCGCCGCCCACTCTGGTGCAGGGCGTCGGCCTCTGGACGATGCGCGACCTGCTGGTCACCGAGTCCAACAGCGCCGACCTCGACCTCGGGGCCTTCGGCCCGGTGTACGCGCTGGCCGCCGTCGCGCTCGTGGCGGGCTGCGTGGCCCTGCTGCTGGCCCGCTACAAGAAGGTGGCCGCACGATGACCATGACGAACACCGCCCCACCGGCGGCCACCACCACCAGCACCCTCGATCTCGCCGGGGTCTCCCGCTGGTACGGCAACGTGGTCGCGGTCAACAACGTGAGCATGAGCCTCGGGCCCGGGGTGACCGGGCTGCTCGGCCCCAACGGGGCGGGCAAAACCACCCTGCTGCACATGATGGCCGGCTTTCTCACCCCGTCCCGGGGCCAGGTGACCCTGGACGGGCGGCCCACCTGGCGCAACCCGGAGGTCTACCGGCGACTCGGCCTGGTCAGCGAGCGGGAGGCGGTGCACAGCTTCCTCACCGCGTACGAGTTCGTGCTGGCCACCGCGAAGCTGCACAAGCTGCCGGATCCGCAGGCCGCCGCCCGCCGCGCCATCGACCTGGTGGAGATGGCCGACGCCCAGGACCGCCGCATCGGCACGTACTCCAAGGGCATGCGGCAGCGCACCCGGGTGGCGGCGGCGCTGGTGCACGACCCGCAGGTGCTGCTCCTCGACGAGCCGTTCAACGGCATGGACCCGCGCCAGCGGTTGCACATGATGGAGCTGCTGCACTCTCTCGGCGACGCGGGCCGGACGATCCTGTTCAGCTCGCACATCCTGGAGGAGGTCGAGCAGGTCTCCGGCACGGTCCAGGTGATGGTCGCCGGTCGCCTCGCCGCCTCCGGCGACTTCCGGACCATCCGGCGGCTGATGACCAACCGGCCGCACGTCTTCGCCATCCGCTCCACCGACGACCGGGCGCTGGCCGTCGCGTTGATGGCCGAGCCGTCGGTCAGTGGGGTCGAACTGGGCCGCGAGGGCCTGACCGTACGCGCCGGTGACTACGGCGCCTTCACCCGGATGCTGCCGAAGGTCGCCCTGGCCCGGGGCGTACGGGTCCAGCAACTGGTACCCGAGGACGAGTCCCTGGAGAGCGTCTTCTCCTACCTGGTGGAGGCCTGATGTCCACTGTCTCCTGGATCACGATGCGCGGTCTGTTCGGGCGTCGCCGATTCCTGCTGCTGCTTCCGCTGCCGGTACTGCTGGTGGGGCTGGCGGTGCTCTCCCGGGCGCTCGGGGTGACTCCCGCCGACTGGGGGCCGCCGGTGCTGGTCGGCCTCGGGTTGGCCGTGGTGCTGCCGGTGGTCGCCCTGATCGTCGGCACCGGCGTGCTCGGGGCCGAGATCGACGACGGCACGGTGGTGCACGTGCTCACCACGCCACTGCCGCGCTGGCAGATCGTGCTACCGAAGCTGGCCGTCGCGGCCGGGGCCACCGCGGTCACCGTCGCGGTCCCGCTGTTCGCGGCGGGCCTGCTGGCAGATTCGGTACGCCTCGGCGCGGCGCTCGCCGTCGCCGCGTCGGTAGGCGCGCTGGCCTACACCGCGCTGTTCGTGGCGGCCAGCCTGCTCACCCGGCGACCGGTGCTGCTCGGTCTGGTCTACGTGCTGATCTGGGAAGGGCTGCTCAGCAACGTGGTCACCGGCACCCGGGTGCTGTCGATCCAGCACTACGTGATCGCCCTGGCCGACCGGCTCGCCCCGACCAACCTGCTCAGCACCACGGTCTCCGTGTCGGTGGCGGCGGTGATGACCGCGCTGATCATCGTGGCCGCCACCTTCCTCTCCATCGACCGCCTACGTTCCTTCTCGGTGGCCGGCGAAACCAGCTGACCCACCTCTAGGCGGGTGTCGGGAGGCAGCACTTTCGGGGGAAGTGCTGCCTCCCCGGCTGTTGAGGCAGCACGTCCCCCGATGTTGCGCGGCATCCTCAGAAGGCGCAGGCGATCACCAGGGTCGGGGTTCGGTCGGGGAGCAGGTCGAGCTTGCTGATGCGGCCGGCGGCGCGCAGGTCGTCGATTACCAGCGTGAGCTGGTCGAGTACGGCGGCCGGGCCGAGCGCCTCGGCCAGCGGCACCTCCGCCTTCATCGACAGCTTCCGCTCGGATTTGGCCCGGCGGACCTGCCCCAGCGCGTCGGCGGCGAGCCGCAGCAGGTGCGGGTCACCTTCGCCCTGGATCGCCCGGCCCACCTCGTACGTGGTCGGCCACGGCGCGCGGTGCACCGAACCGTACCGCCACCACGACCAGACCTCCTCGGTCGCGTACGGCAGCACCGGGGCGAAGAGCCGCAGCTGCACGGAGAGTGCGGTGGCCAGCGCCGCCCGGGCCGAGTCGGCCCCGGCCCCGCTGCCGTAGGCGCGTTCCTTCACCAACTCGATGTAGTCGTCGCAGAACCGCCAGAAGAAGGACTCGGTGGCCTGGAGTGCGGCCGCGTGGTCGTACCCCTCGAACGCTGTCGTCGCGGTGGCCGCCACCTCGGACAGTTCGGCGAGCATGGCCCGGTCGAGCGGTTCGGTCGCGGGTGCGCGCAGCGCGTCGGCGGCACCCAGCCCGAGCGCGAACTTCGACGCGTTGAGCAGCTTGGTGGCCAACCGCCGGCCGATCCGGATCTGGGCCGGGTCGAAGGCCAGGTCGGTGCCGGGCTTGCCGCTGGCCGACCAGTACCGCACCGCGTCCGAGCCGTGCTGTTCCAGCAACGCCACCGGGGTCACCACGTTCCCCTTGGACTTCGACATCTTCTTGCGGTCCGGGTCGAGGATCCAGCCGGACAGCTCCGTCGTCCGCCAGGGCAGTACGCCATGCTCCAGATGCGACCGGACCACGGTGGCGAACAGCCAGGTACGGATGATGTCGTGCCCCTGCGGGCGCAGGTCCATCGGGAAGACCCGCCGGTACAGGTCCGGGTCCCGCTCCCAGCCGCCGACGATCTGCGGAGTCAGCGACGAGGTGGCCCAGGTGTCCAGCACGTCCGGGTCGCCGATGAAACCACCCGGCACGCCGCGCTGCGACTCGTCGTACCCCGGTGGGGTGTCCTCGGACGGGTCGATCGGCAGCGCGGACTCCTCCGGCGTGAGAGGCTGGGTCCAGTCCGGTTCGCCAGCGCCGTCGAGCCGGTACCACACCGGCACCGGCACCCCGAAGTAGCGCTGCCGGCTGACCAGCCAGTCGCCGGTCAGGCCGCCCACCCAGTTCTCGTAGCGGTGTCGCATGTGCTCCGGCACCCAGCGCAACTCCCGCCCGCGCGCCAGCAGTTCCTCCCGCAGACCGGTGTCGCGGCCACCGTTGCGCAGATACCACTGCCGGGTCGAGACGATCTCCAGGGGCCGGTCGCCCCGCTCGTAGAACTTCACCGGATGGCTGATCGGGCGCGGCTCGCCGACCAGGTCATCCGCCTCGGTCAGCTGCTCCACCACCGTCCGTCGGGCACCGTTCACCGTCTGCCCGGCCAGCGCCGCGTACGGCTGCGCGGGCACCCCGACCGGCGGCTCCGGCAACAGCCGGCCGTCCCGGCCGACGACCACCCGGGTGTCCAGGTCCAGATCCCGCCACCAGGTCACGTCGGTCAGGTCACCGAAGGTGCAGACCATCGCGATGCCGGTGCCCTTGGCCGGGTCCGCCAGCGGATGCGCGCGCACCGGCACCTCCACCCCGAACAAGGGGGTACGCACGGTCGTGCCGACCAGGTCCGCGTACCGCTCGTCGTCGGGGTGGCAGACCAGCGCGACGCAGGCCGGTAGCAGCTCCGGCCGGGTGGTGTCGATCAGCACCGCCCGCCCGCCCGGGCCGTGGAAGCGCAACCGGTGGTACGCGCCGGGGCGTTCCCGGTCCTCCAGTTCGGCCTGCGCCACGGCGGTGGCGAAACCGACGTCCCACAGCGTCGGCGCCTCGGCCTGGTACGCCTCGCCCCGGGCCAGGTTGCGCAGGAACGCCCGCTGGGAGGTGGCCCGGGCCACCGGCCCGATGGTGGTGTACATCAACGACCAGTCCACCGACAGGCCGAGCCGCCGCCACAGCGCCTCGAAGACCTGCTCGTCGGCGACGGTCAACAGTTCGCACAGCTCGATGAAGTTACGCCGGGAGATCGGGCTCGGGTTCTTCCGGGCGGCGTCGTCCACCGGTCCGGTCGGTGGTGCCCAGTCCGGGTCGTACGGCAGCGAGGGGTCACAACGCACCCCGTACACGTTCTGCACCCGACGTTCGGTGGGCAGGCCGTTGTCGTCCCAGCCGATCGGGTAGAAGACCGTCCGGCCGCGCATCCGCTGGAACCGGGCGATCAGGTCGGTGTGCGTGTACGAGAAGACGTGCCCCATGTGCAGCTCGCCCGATACGGTCGGCGGCGGGGTGTCGATCGCGTATACGTCCGACCGCTGCCTGCTGCGGTCGAACGTGTACGTGCCCTCCTCCTGCCAGCGGCGCGACCAGGTCTCCTCGAGCCCGTCCAGAGTCGGACGCTCGGGGACGCCGGTGCGGGCCGTCCTCGCCGTATCAGTCATCCGTAGATCGTAGGCACCGGAACCATGGTGGGCACGCCATTACCTGATCACCAACGGGTCAGAGCAGCGAGTCACGCCACTGGCGGTGCAGGTCGGCGTACCGGCCCCCGCCGACGATCAGCTCGGCCGGCGGTCCGTCCTCGACGATCCGGCCCCGGTCGAGGACCAGGACCCGGTCGGCGGTCTCCACCGTGGAGAGGCGGTGCGCGATCACCAGCGCGGTCCGGTCCCGCAGGATGCTGCCGAGCGCGTGCTGCACCAGACGTTCGGTCGGCACGTCGAGCGACGAGGTGGCCTCGTCGAGGATCAGCACCGCCGGGTCGGCCAGGAACGCCCGGGCGAAGGCGACCAACTGGCGCTGCCCGGCGGAGAGTCGGCCACCGCGCCGGTGTACCTGGGTGGCGTACCCGTCGGGCAACGCCGAGATGAAGTCGTGGGCGCCGATCGCCCGGGCGGCGGCCTCCACGGCCTCGTCGTCGGCGTCCGGGCGGCCGAACCGGATGTTGTCCGCGACGGTGCCGCCGTACAGATGGGTCTCCTGGGTGACCAGCACCATCGCCCGGCGCAGGTCCGCGTCGGCCACCGCGCGCAGGTCCACACCGCCGAGGGTGATCGTGCCGGTGTCCGGGTCGTGGAACCGGGCGAGCAACTTGGCGACGGTGGACTTGCCGGCGCCGGTCGGCCCGATCAGGGCCACGGTCTGCCCGGCCGGGATGACGAGGTCCAGCTCGGTGAGGATCGGCGAGTCCGGGCGGTACCCGAACGACACCGCGTGGAAGCGGACCGCGCCGCAGGCCGGGCCCTCGGGCAGTGGCACGGGCCGGGCTGGTTCGGCGACCGAGGGCCGCTCGTCGAGCACCCCGGCGAGCTTCTCCAGCGCTGCCGTCGCCGACTGGAGCGAGTTGTAGAACTGGCTCAGCTCCTGCATCGGTTCGAAGAACCGGCGCAGGTAGAGCAGGAAGGCCGCGAGCACGCCGACCCCGGTGTCGCCGCCCAGCACCCGGGCACCGCCGTAGCAGAGCACCACCGCGACCGTGACGTTGCCGATCAGCTTGATGCCCGGCGAGTACGTCGCGATCAGATGGAAGGCGTGCCGACTGGACCGACGGTAGTCGTCGTTGACCGAGTCGAAGATGTGTTGGTTGCGCGCCTGCCGGCGGTACGCCTGAACCGCCCGGATGCCCCGCATCGACTCGACGAAGTGAACGATGACCAGTGCCATCGCCTCCCGGGTACGCCGATACGCGGAGGCCGAGGCGCGGGCGAACCAACGGGACAGCCAGAACAACAGGGGAAAGGCGAGCAGGGTCACCGAGGCCAGCGGCAGGTCCAGCCAGAGCAGGATGCCGGCCACCGAGACGATCGTCAGAGCCGCCATCACCAGGCTCTCGACACCCCCGTCGACCAACTCGGCGATCGAGTCGATGTCACTGGTCAGGCGCGAGATCATCCGCCCTGACGTGTAGCGCTCGTGGAAGGCCACCGGCAGGTGCAGGAAATGCGCGTACACCCGACGACGCAGGTCGAGCAGGACAGCCTGGCCGATGCGGGCGGAGATGGTGAGGAAGCCACGCCGGGCCGCGTACTCGATGCCGGTCGCGGCGGCGAACGACCCGGCCACGGCGATCAACGGGCCGGGCTCGCCGGCCCGGAGCGGCTCGATCGCCCGGTCGATGCCGAGCATGACCAGGTACGGCCCGGACATGGCCGCGGCGTTCTGGGTCAACAGCAGCGCGACCGCCGTGCCCAGCCGGGCCCGGTGCGGACGCAGCACGTCCGCCAGCAGCGCCCGGCTGCGGGCCCGGAGCCGGGCCACCGCCGCCGGATCGGTGTCCTCGGCGAGGCTGCGGTCGGCGTTCGGGTCCGGCGCCACCCCGCGCCAGTGGGCCGGGTCCGCCTCGGGCGGTGGATCCGGTACGGCCGGCGCGGCGGTCACGAGAGCACCAGGGAGGTACCGCCGGGCGCCGGATCGGTCGACGCCGGTGTTCCGGCGATCGACGCCGCGGCCGGCTCGGCGGAAAGCAGCCCACGATAGGTGGGAACGCCGGCGAGCAGCTCGGTGTGGGTGCCGACGGCGGTGATCCGGCCGTGCTCCAGCAACGCCACCCGGTCGGCCAACGCGATGGTGGACGGACGGTGCACCACCAGCAGCGCTGTGGTGTTGCGCAGCACCCGCTTGAGCGCCGACTCCACCAACGCCTCGGTGTGCACGTCGAGCGCGGAGAGCGGGTCGTCGAGCACGAGTACCGCCGGCCGGATCAGCACCGCCCGGGCCAGGGCGAGTCGTTGCCGCTGGCCGCCGGAGAGCGACAGGCCCTGCTCCCCGAGCCGGGTTCGCAACCCCCACGGCAGGTCGTACGCGAACTCGGCCTGGGCCAGTGCCAGCGCGGCGCGGACCTCCTCCTCGCCGGCGTCGGGCCGGCCCAGGGTGAGGTTCTCCCACACCGACATGGAGAACAGCGTCGGCTCCTCGAAGGCGACCCCGACCAGGCCGCGCAGCGACGCCAGCCGCAGGTCGCGCAGGTCGTGCCCGTCGAGGGTGATACGGCCGGCGCTGACGTCGTGCAGTCGAGGTACCAGTGACAACAGGGTGCTCTTGCCGCTGCCGGTGGCGCCGACCACGGCCACGGTCTCGCCGGGCTCGACGGTGAGATCGAGGCCACGCAACACCGGAACCGCGCTCCCCGGATAGCGGAAGCCCACCCCCGCGAAGCGGAGTCGACCGCGCACCGCCGAGCGCACCAGGGCGATGGCGACCGGACGATCCACGATGGCCGGCCGGGTGTCCAGCACCTCCTGGATCCGGTCAGCGGCGGTGGCCGCCTCCTGCCCGTTGGCGATGATCCAGCCCAGCGACTGCACCGGCCAGATCAGCATCAACTGAAGGCTGACGAAGGCCACGAGCTGACCGATGGTGAGCCGTCCGCCGGCGACCGCGGCGGCCCCGGCCACCACGACCGTGCCCAGGGTCAGGTTCGGCACCAGGTCCAGCAGCGCGGAGGTGCGGGCGAGCAGCCTGCCCTTGCCGATCCCGGTGTCGTGCAGCGCCTCGGTGCTGGCGGCGAACCGGGCGGCCAGTTGTGGTCCCCGCCCGTACGCCTTCATCGTGCGTAGGCCCTGCGCGGTCTCCTCCACCAGCGTGGCCACGTCGCCCTGCTGGTCCTGCATGCGGCGGGACGCGACGTGGTAGTGCCGACCGAAGCGGCGGGCGATCAGGAACAGCGGCACCGCGCTGGCGGCCACCAGCATCCCCAGTGCCGGGTGCAACCGGATCAGCAGCACCACCACGACCAGGTAGGTGACCAGGTTGAGAACGAGGAAGAACAGGCCGAAGGAGAGAAAGCGGCGCAGCACCGACAGGTCGCTGGTGATCCGGGAGAGCAACTGACCGGACGGCCACCGGTCGTGGAAACTGGCCGAGAGCCGTTGCAGGTGGGCGTAGACATCGGCGCGGATGGCCGCCTCCATCGCCACCGAGGACGACGACTGCACCCACCGACGGATGAAGATCAGCAGGGCTTCGGCCAGGCCGAGCAGCAGTGCCAGCCCGGCCAGCAGGAACAGACCGGTCAGGTCGCGCCGGGCCACCGGCCCGTCGACCACCCGTTGCGCCACCAGAGGTACGGCGATGCCGGCGCCCGTGGCGGCGAGCCCGGCCAGCATCAGCCACCCGAACTCGACGGCGTGTGGACGCAAATAGCGGCGCAGCCGCCAGAGGTTGCGCAGGGGATGTCGACGAATCTCGCCCCGGTCGGCCGGGCCGCCGCCGCTCCCCGCAGCCACTACCCGACGGTAGCCGCATCTGGCAGCAACGCCGGTGTCGGCTTGCTGTCAGCTGCCCCGTCCTCCCGCCGTTGCTCCGCTGCTTGTGGCCCGGCTCCCGCGGCCCGGCGCCATTTCGCCGGCTGGTTCTCGACGCTGCGTGTGCGTCACGGCCCGCCGCCCTACTACTCCCCGCCCCCTTTGCTCTGCTTCAACCCACGCAACGGTTACCCTCCGCACCGGGCGGCAGCTTCGTGATCGAAGCGCTGTTGACACATCACCGCTGCTCAGCGGTCTGTTGCGTGGAGTGAAGCAGAGCAAAGGGCGCGGTTGGGGGACCGTTGGTCGGCGGGCGACCGGCGAGTGTCGTTGCACATCGTGATGGTTACGGATTGTGCGTTACTAACCGAGTCGTTCGTGATCGAGGAGCCAGCGTTTCACCGGCAGCCCCCAGCGGTAGCCGCCGAGCGTGCCATCGGTGCGTAGCACCCGATGGCAGGGGACGAACAGCGCAGCGGCGTTGCGGGCGCAGGCCGCCGCGGCGGCGCGTACCGCGGAGGGGCGGCCGGCCAGGGCGGCGTACCCGGTGTAGGTGACGGGTGCGCCCGGTTTGACGTCGCGCAACACCCGCCAGGCGTGTGACATGAACGCCCCGCCGCTGTGCTGTTCGACCGCGACGTCGTCGATCGCGGTCAGGTCGCCGTCGAGGTAAGCGCTGACGGCTGCGGTGACCGGGCCGAGATCCGGTCGGTGCCGAGGCTCACCGCGCAGGCTCGGGTGCACGAGCGGCAGCAGGTTCGCCGGGTCGGGGGTGAATCCGGACGCCCGTACCGCGCCGTCCGGACCGACGAGAACGGTGAATGGCCCGGCGGGGGTGTCTATGACTGTGCTGTCGATCATGCTGTTCGTGTTGCTCATGCGGCTCTCCAGGTCTGGATCGGTGTGCCCGGGAAAACCCCAGGTTGGGGCGGGCGGTGGATTCCGGCGGGGCGGCGGCTGGGCTCACGCCGATCGCCAGAGACGGATCACGGCGTACGACCGCCAGGGCCGCCAGCGGGCGGCGTACTCGTCAAGGGTCTTGGGGTTGTCGCTGAGGCCGAGGGCGGCGGCCCCCCGACGGAGCGCGAGGTCGGTGGGGAGGAACGTGTCGGGGTCGCCGAGCGCGCGCATGGCCAGGTAACCGGCCGTCCAGGCGCCGATGCCAGGAATCGCGGTCAGCCGCCGCACCGTATCCTCCCGGTCGCCACCCGGCTCCAGGTCGAGCTCGCCGGCCGCGACCGCCCGCGCCATCGCCCGGATCGTCTCGCGCCGTCCCACTGGCATCCGAAACCCCGAATCAGCCACCCGCAGCACCTCCTCCGCCGTGGCGAATCCGTGCAGCGCCCTCTCGGAGTCCACAACTTCTTGATCGACGGTGCCGGTGTGGGCGAGGAGGTGCGTGAGGGTGGTGCGGGCGGAGGCCAGGGAGACCTGCTGGGTGGCGATGGCGCGGACGGCTGTCTCGAAGCCGTCCACCGCGCGGGGAACGCGTACCCCAGGCTCGGCCGCCACCGTCCCGGCCAGCGCGGGGTCGGCGGCGAGTGTCTGGTCGACGGCGAGCGGATCCGCGTCCAGGTCGAACAACCGCCGGCAGCGGGCCACGGCGGGAGCCAGATCGCGCAGGTCGGTCAGGCGCAGCGTCGCCGCCACATGACCGACCGCCGGGGTCAGCGTGGCCTCTCCGGGGCCGTGCGGCAACCGCAACCCCCGCCGGTACGCCCCGTCGACCACCTCGTCGACCCCGGGCAGCGTGCGACGGGCGAGGAAGTCGAGCAGCGCGGCGGCGTGCAGCGGCGGCCGGTACGCCAACCGCAGGGTGACCGTGCCCGCGCCACCGACGGCCGTGCCGTTTCCGCTACGCAGCTGCGACGGTGGTGCGCCGTAGACCGCGCGTACCGTGTCGTTGAACTGCCGGACGCTGCCGAATCCGGCGGCGAACGCGATCTCGGCCAGGCCCAGCCCGGTCGTCTCGATCAGGGTGCGGGCGGTCTGCGCGCGCTGAGCCCGGGCCAGCGCCAGCGGCCCCGCGCCGAGTTCCGCCCGCAGCATCCGGTGCAGGTGCCGTTCGGTGTAGCCGAGCCGGGCGGCCAGCCCCGGCACCCCGTCGCGGTCGACCACGCCGTCGGCGATCAGTCGCATCGCCCGGCCCACCACGTCGGCCCGTACGTCCCACTGGGGTGAGCCGGGGGAGGCGTCCGGGCGGCAGCGACGGCAGGCGCGCAGCCCGGCCCGTTGGGCCGCCGCCGACGACGGGAAGAAACGCACATTACGCCGCTTCGGGGTCATCGCCGGACAGGACGGCCGGCAGTAGATCCCAGTCGAGGTCACGCCGGTGTAGAACCAGCCGTCGAACCGCTGGTCACGGCTGTCGACGGCCCGGTAACACCGTTCGAAGTCCAGTTCCACGTAACCGATGATGCGCCCACTCCCGCCCACCCGGCTCGCGGAATTCGGACCACACCCTCCGTCTTCGGCAAGGGAGGGTGGGCAGGTGGGAGGGGAAGTGTCGGTTGTGGTGGGTAGCGTGCGGCCACCAACTCCAGAAGGGTGCGGCAATGGGTAGCGTGGCGGGTCGGGCGGCGTCGGGACACGAGCACGCAGCACCCGACCCGACAGCGGTTCAGCGCTTCTACCGCCGAATGCGCGCCGTGGCTCCGGCCGCGGTCGGGGCCATCGAGCGGGACCGCGCCGATGATCCGGGTCGCGCCTTCGGCGACACCGCCTGCGGCCGGCTGGTCGGCTCGCTCGAACCGGACGGGGTGCGCGCGCTCGGGATGTGGGTGCACCACTGGTGCATGCGCTTCTACGACGACGACACCCGTGCCGCACTGCGGCTGCTCCGGGAGATCGCCGCTCGACCAGCCCTGGGCTGGACCGCCGAGGAGGTCCACTGGATGCTGCGCGAGTCGTACGCGGCCAGCCCGGTGGCCGCCGACCGGTTCTCGCTGCCACTCGCCGCAGCGGGTGAACTGTCGCCGCGGGTGCTGCCCTGGGCGGGTAGCGGGCCGCCGCGCCAGCCTGCTCCGGCCGAGCGGGACTGAACGCCACCACTTCGCTGCGTTGATCCGACAGGATGGTTGTCCATTCCCGGTCAGTCACAGAAATTCCGAGGTGGCGGCGTCGAATCGGGAAAGACGGTCGTTCTTGCGACTCCAGCCATCGCCCGAGTGGTTTTTCTTCTACCGTTCAGGCATTCACGATTGCCAAATTTCTCGGAGTCGACCCATGACCACGTCCTGGGCGGTCGACGCGGTCGCCGCACACCTCACGCTTGATCGCAGCGGACACGGCGAGATCGTCTTCACGGTGTCCAATCCGAGCGCCACGCCGGACACTGCGGTGCTGCAACTCGCCCCCGACGACGGGGTGCCACCGTCCTGGTTCACCGTCGATCGACCACAACGCGCCGTCCCCGCCAACAGCACCGTCTCGTACCTGATCACCGTGCACGTGCCGGCCGACGTGCCGGCCGGCAGGTACGAGGTGCGCGCGCTGGTCTTCTCGGCCGGCTCTCCCCCCGAAGAGAGCTCCCGGTTCAGTGGCCGGGTGGCCGTCGAGCTGCACCGGCAGCCCGAGCGGCCGCGCCGCCGGCGGTGGATCCTCGCTGCGGTCGCGGCGGCGGTTCTCGCGGTCGCGCTGATGACCGTCGGGCTGTCCCTGCTGCGTCCGGGCCGCGTGCCCGCCGCCGTACCGCCGGTCACCCCGCCGGTCACCCCGTCGGTCACCCAGTCGACCAGGGTCGTGGTGACGTTTGAGATGGAGGCGTTGGTCGGCGACCCGGCGACCACGGTGACGGTCGGTGGGGTACCGGCCCGGCCGGCCTGTGCGGGGCGCGCCTGTGAGTTGTGGACCGCCAACGATTGTTGCCACTACGGCTATTCCGGTGGGCACGCACTTGGTTTCTACGCCCGGCCGCACGATTCTTTCACCGTTACGGTCACCGTCCCGGAGAGCGGCGACTACGAGCTTCTCGACATTCGCCTGATCGGGCCGCATTCGGGAAGAACGACATACCTCATCGCCGATCAGCCGGTCGGCGGCGAGTTCGCCGACTCGGCCGCCCGCTACCGGCTGACCGAGTGGACGTCGCACGGCACCGTCCGACTCACCGCCGGTGTCCACCGGCTCACGCTGCGGCATCTGCCCCTCGCCGCCGGGGACGCGAACCCGGCCACCACGATGATCGATCAGCTTCGGCTGGTCAGGGCCGGCTCCTGATCGAGGGGCCCCGTCTCGGTCGTGCCGGGGACTACCTGCCAGGGTGTGGCCGCGGAGCGCGTAAGCTGGCTCGTCGTGAGTCTCACCATCGGCATCGTCGGCCTGCCCAACGTCGGCAAGAGCACCCTGTTCAACGCGTTGACCAAGAACGACGTGCTCGCCGCGAACTACCCGTTCGCGACAATCGAGCCCAACGTCGGTGTGGTGGGGCTGCCGGACGAGCGGCTGCACAAGCTCGCCGAGATCTTCAGCTCCCAGAAGGTGATCCCCGCCCCGGTGTCGTTCGTCGACATCGCCGGCCTGGTGCGCGGCGCCTCGAAGGGCCAGGGGCGAGGCAACGCCTTCCTGGCCAACATCCGAGACGCCTCGGCGATCTGTCAGGTGGTGCGGGCCTTCTCGGACCCGAACGTGGTGCACGTCGACGGCAAGGTCTCACCGGCCGACGACATCGAGACGATCAACACCGAGCTGATCCTGGCCGACCTCCAGACGCTGGAGAAGGCGCTGCCCAGGCTGGAGAAGGAGGCCAAGCTCCGCAAGGACCGGGCCGCCGCGGTGGCCGCCGCGAAAGCCGCGGTCGAGGTGCTGGACAACGGCACCACCCTCTACGCCGGTGCGGCGGCAGCCAACATCGAGCTGGAGCACCTGCGCGAGTTGCACCTGCTCACCACCAAGCCGTTCCTCTACGTCTTCAACGTCGACGAGGCCGAGCTGAACAACGCCCAGTTCCTCGACGAACTCCGGGCGCTGGTGGCACCGGCCGAGGCGGTCTTCATGGATGCCAAGATCGAGTCCGAGCTGGTGGACCTGCCCGAGGAGGAGGCCCGGGAATTGCTGGAGTCGATCGGGCAGTCCGAGCCCGGGCTGGACCAAATGGTCCGGGTGGGATTCCGCACGCTCGGCCTCCAGACGTACCTCACCGCCGGCCCCAAGGAGGCGCGGGCCTGGACCGTGCCGATCGGCGCGACCGCCCCGGAGGCCGCCGGGGTGATCCACTCCGACTTCCAGCGCGGCTTCATCAAGGCCGAGGTGGTCTCCTACGCCGACCTGGTCGAGGCCGGTTCGATGGCCGCGGCGAAGGCGGCGGGCAAGGTCCGCATCGAGGGCAAGGAGTACGTGATGCAGGACGGCGACGTGGTCGAGTTCCGCTTCAACGTCTGAGGCGGGCAGCGGGCGCCGCAGCGAGGCGGGACACTCGACCGGTGTCGATGTTCACCCCGCAGGAGCCCTGGAAGACCAACCCCGGGCTGGCCCTGCTGCACCTGATCGTGTGGTACGCGGTCGCGGTGGGTGCTTTCTTCCTGCTCGCGTACAGCCAGTCCGACGCGCCTGACCCGGACTGCCAGGAAACTTTCTGCGGGTCGCCGCGCGCTGGTGTGCTCATGGCGGGACTCTTCGTCGGGGCTCCGGCGCTTCTGCTGGCGCTCGTGGTCAGCCTGGTGATCCTCGGGCTGATCAGTGCGCGACGACCGCAGCGTCCAGCCCGATGGGTCGGGCTGCTCGCCGCCGCTCCGGTCTTCGTGCTGCTCGCTACCGCCGTCTGTCTGGTGGGCTCCGCAGCGGGGCGATAGCGCCCCATGAGCATCCGTCGACCGGGCCCTCCCGAGATAGGCCGCTGACGGTCTGCGCGGCGTAACCCGGCTCGTGTAGCGTGACGCGGTCATCGACGAAGATTCACGGGGGTTCCCTTGACCACGCCTCGTTCTGCCCTGTGCGCTGTCAGCGCCGCACTCCTCGCGGCCGGTCTCGCCGCCGCACCCGCCGCTGCTGCTCCGGCCCAGCCGGCACCCGACTCGGCGAAGCTCGCCGCCGGCACCGAGCAGCGTCCGCCGACCGACGGTCGTCGCGGCTACCTGGTTGGTCAGGGCGAGGACGTGCCCGCCCTGATCGGCGTCACCAACAAGGGGGAGGCACCGGTCGACGGCGTGGTCGTGCACATCCGGATCCTCAACGACCTGGACTTCACCAAGACGTACGAGAACTGCTGGTACGGCGTCGACAGCAACCAGGAGTCGGCCTGGTGCGAGTTCGATGTCGAGCTTGCCCCGGGCGCTAGCCTGGCGGCGCTGGGCGCTGGCATCTCCACCAAGCCGGATGCCCGCCCGGAGAACATCTCGTCGATCATCCACTTCTGGCGCAGCAAGGAGTACGTCGACCGGCTCGGCGGCATCCAGAAGCTGGCCGACGGCTGGGCCGGGCAGGGCACCAGTGCCGTCCGGGGCACCGGTGGCCCCTTGACCCTGGCCTCCCCGTCGGCACCGCTGGTGGGTCTGGAGCCGCCGAACCCGCTCGGCTTCGTCGGCGTCGTACTCAAGACCACGCCGACCCCGACCCCGACCGCCACGCCGACCGCGACCCCGACGGCCACGCCCACCGCGACTCCGACCGGTACGCCGACGGACGTCCCTCCGGCCAGCCCGGGCGTGCCCGGCGACGATGACGGTGAGGGAGGCGGCCTGCCGGTGACCGGCACCCGGACCGCGTCGGTGGCCGCCGTGGGTGCACTGCTGCTGCTCCTCGGGGGTGCCGCCTACCTGATCGCCCGTCGCCGCCGTACCCGTTTCGTGGCGTAGGCCCGGCGCTGTCCGGGATGTGACGACCTGCCGGTGCCGGTGTCAGCCGGCCCGCAGGGCGTCGTCGATGCCGGTCTCCCGGTCGCCGAGATGCACCGGGTCGCGGCGGGAAAGCACGTCCAGCGCGGCCTTGAGACCGGCACCGTACTCGCGGGCCGAGCTGATCCGCCAGGTGCGGTGGCTCAGCTCCCGCGCGGTCTCGTCGCCGACGCCGTTGGCGTCGATGCCGAGATGACGGCAGACCGTGACGGCGCGGGCCAGGTGGAACTGCTGCGTCACCACCGTCGCCCGCTCCACCCCGAAGATCCGCTTCGCGCGGGCGCACGAGTCGTACGTGTCGAAGCCGGCGTGGTCGAGTACCACCTTGTCGGCCGGCACCCCCTGCTCGACCAGCCAGCGCTGCATCGCCCCGGGCTCGTTGTACTCGTGGCGCATGTTGTCGCCGGAGACCAGGATCGCCTGCACCTTGCCGGCGACGTACAGCTCGCGGGCGATCTCCAGCCGGGCGGCGAGGAACGGCGCCGGTGTGCCGTCGGGCTGGACCCGGGTGCCCAGCACCAGGGCGACCGGCGCCTCGGGCACCGTCGCGACCGGGTAGGTGCGCCCCTCGGCGCCGGAGCGGATCCAGCTCGCGCTCGCCCACACGCCGGCCGTCAACAGCACGACACCGAGCACCCCGGCCAGCACCACCCGGCGCAGCCAACGCCCGCGGTGCCGGTCCCGGATCTGACGAAGTCTGGCCGGCAGCGACGCACGGATCGGCATGTGGGCCAGTATTTCAGCCGGGTGCGAGCCGATCAGCGAGCCGGTGGTGCGGGACCGGCGCGATGGTGCGGGCACGACGGGCGGAGCGCCGTCGTGCCCGCACCGGGTCACCCGAGCCGGTACACGGAGATGTGCGAGGTGCTGTCCGGGCCGAAGGCCGACCGGTCCCAGTCGGCGTACCGCTCGGTGAGCCGGAGACCGGCCTGTTCCGCCAGCTCGTCGATCTGCTCCGGCCACAGGTAACGCATCGCGAACGGGTGCAGGTGCACCCCGCCGGAGTGGAACGTGATGGTCTGCCGGAGAAACGTCTGCGCCGCCCGGTCGTACTTGTGCAGACGAATGGTGGCCGAGTCCTCGGTCACCTCCCGCATCTGGACCTGCTCGTCCCGGTCGAAGTCCGCCGGGTCGGGCACGAACGTCTCGATGACGAACGCGCCGCCGGGGGCCAGCACCCGCGCCACGTTACGGAAGCAGTCCGCCTGCCGCTGCGCGCGTACCAGGTTGAACAGGGTGTTGAAGACCAGGTACGCCACGCTGTACGGGCCGGTCACCGGCACGTCCGCCATGTCGCCGATGGCCACGGGGATGGCATCGCCACCAGGCTTGGCGCGCATCTTCGCGACCATTTCCGGCGACGCCTCGATCCCCTCCACCGCGATCCCGCGTTCGGCCAGAGGAAGGGCGACCCGACCGGTGCCGATGGCCAGTTCCAGCGCCGGGCCGTTGCCGGCCAGCTCGGCGAGGAACTCCACCGCCGGTGCCGGGTCGGGTAGGCCGTCCGGCAGATCATAGGTGTCGGCCCAGAGCCGGCCGAAGTGTCCCGGGTCGTCGAAGACCGACATCAGCGGCCTCCGTCGTTGCTACCGGCGCCGCACGGCGCCTTGTCCGTTGATTTCCACGTACGCACGAAGCCTCGATTCGATGGGGTTGACGGTGCCTACTCGCTGCCTGGGCGTCGCGGTGTGCCTCATGTCGTCGCTCCCTTCGTTCGGCTGGCTCGTGAGTCAATCGGCATTGATGGCCGACGGCAACTGAAATTCACCGGGATGCTGATCCGCTGCGCGGCCCGGGAGGTTGGTCAGCTGATGTAGTGCAGGATCACGTTGTGCACGTGGTGGCTCTTCTGGTCGCCCCGGAACTCCACCTCGTAGGTGTGCGTACCGACGTGGATGGCGATCGCGCCGGTGGAGAAGAACGAGCCACCCCAGGATTTGTTGCTGACCACGCTCACGCTGGTGATCTTCGAGTACGGGATGCTGGTGATCGCGTACTTCTTGCCGACGAACGAGCGGTCCTGGATGATGACGCGTCGATCGGTCAGCCCGATGAACCCGGTGCCGGTGCCGACGGCGTCGTAGACGGCGATGATCTGTTCACCGTCGAGCAGCCCGCTCTGGATCTGCTGGAACTGTTCCTTGCGGTCATAGGTCGCGTTGGCCATGGTGCCCACGGTAGGCAGCGTCCGCCAGCGGACACACCGTCAGCTCTCGGTGACCGCGCGGTAGGCGTCCTCGATGCGGGCGGCCAGCAGGACCTCGCCCTCGGAGAGGGGCTCGTTGCCGTGCCCGACCCGGATCTGGGTGTGATCGGCGCGCCGGTTGATCTCCGGGCGCAGATGCAGCGCGTCGGCGACCACCTTCACCCGCTCGGTGAGCGCCGCGTGTTGGGTGTCGTCGATGACGAGAGTGCGTCGGATCTGCTCACCCTCGCGCGTCCAGCCGGACAGTAGGGTGAGGGCGTCGCTGAGGTAGTCGTGTTTCGTCCGACCGCCAAACAGCGCCCGCATCACCGCTCCTCCCAGGCTTCGTTGCCGGCTTGTGGCCAAATCGTCGCCGCCCCGTGTCTTTGTCGGTGCCTCTAGTCTTACGTCGCACGGAGGGTGTGTCCACGCCCACACTTCTGGGGATTCCTGGCCTGACGGACGACCAAGCTACCCAAACCGCCGATTGATCTGGCACTCTGGACGCCCGTGCGGACCGAACGGGCGAACGGCGGCGGAGAAGCCGTACGGCGCGATCCGAAGGTGATCGTCGGCGCGGCCATCATCAGGGACGGGCGGGTGCTCGCCTGCGCCAGATCCGCCCCGCCCGAGGTGGCGGGTATGTGGGAGTTCCCCGGGGGCAAGGTGGAACCGGGGGAGAGTGAGACGGCGGCACTGGCCCGCGAGTGCGTCGAGGAACTGGCCGTACGCGTGGAGATCGGTGCGCGGGTCGGCCGTGACGTCCGGATGGCACACGGTCGTTCCGTCCTCAAGGTGTACGCCGCCCGCCTCCTGCACGACGACGAACCCCAGGCCCTCGAACACTCCGCCCTGCGCTGGCTCTCCGCCGCCGACCTGGACACCGTCACCTGGCTCCCCGCCGACGCCCCCATAGTCGCCGCCCTCCGCCCCCTCCTTTCCCCCACCCCACCCCTGCCGCCCCTGCCGCCCCTGCCGCGTTGATCATGAGGTTGGCGGCAGTAGTTGATCTCCACGGTGCCGCTAACCTCATGATCAACGGAGTGGGGGCGTGGACAGGGCTTGGCGGACGGCCCAGGGGATGTAAGCCGGGTCAAGGGTGTCCTGCCAGGTGAAGCGGAGGATCTTCCAGCCGGCGTTGGTCAGGCGGTTCTGGCGGCGGCGATCGGCGAAGATCGCGTCCGGGAGACGGTGCGGGCCTTGACCGTCGGCCTCCGCGATCACCTGGGGCGCGCGCCAGCCGAGGTCGCCGATGCCGAGCAGGTATCCGTCGTGGTCGCGTATCTGTAGTTGCAGCGCGTCGGGCGGTACCCGGCCGTCGACACAGCGCAGCCTGGTGCGGGTTTCCAGTGGGGACTGGGCGCGCCCATCCGCCTCCGCGAGGTAACCGCTGGCCGCGATCGCGCCCCGCCGGCGGCGGATCCGGTGCGCGATCGACGCCAGGTCGTCCTCGACCAGCAGCCCTCCGTTCAACGCCGAGTCCAAAGCCGAGACGGCCGGGTACCGCTCAACCCGCAGGATCACGTCGCTGACTGTGGTGATGGCATCGGTGGCCAGCAACCCACCCAGATCGACCAGGGACTGCGGCGGGTGCTCCAGTTGGTGCAGCACGACGTTGGGTTGCCGGACCCGGGCCCGCTTGGCGGCTGCTCCGGGCAGGCCGATGTGAATCTCGTCGGACCTCGGCAGGCTGGCTATGCCGTGGAGTTCGGCAGCGCTTTCGTGGACCGCATGGGCGGCTGGCCCCAGCGAGAGCAGTGCGGCCCGGACCAGTTGGCGCCGGGACGGCTCCGCTACCCAGAGGGGCTGCGGCAGATAGACGGCCCGCGCCAGTGACTGCCACCGCCCGGACGCGACGAGATTGTCGACCTCATGCCGCGTGTAACCATGCTCCAGCGCCTGCCCACGGCACACGAGCCCGTCCTGCCCCGCCGCGACCCGCCGAATCCGCCCTCGTCCATCCACCCCCAAACCCTCGGCGACCGACCCCGCCTACCGCAGCCCCTGTGGATAACGCTTGTTGATCATGAGGTTAGCGGCGTCGTGGAGATCGATTACTGCCGCTAACCTCATGATCAACGCGGGCGGGTGGGGTGGGTGGGGTGGGGGTGGGTTAGTGGGTGGGTTTGTCTTGGTCGGGGTGGGCGAAGTTGAGGTGCTCGGGGGGGAGCGGGAAGGTGACGTCGTCGCCGAACGGGCTGGGGGCCGCGGCGCGGTCGAAGGTGAGCTCCGTCAGGGGGAGCTTGCCGCTGGCGTCGACCGCCGGGGCGGTCGGGTGGGGCACCTCGCGGTGCCAGTTGACGCCCTGCTGCGCCTGCACCTCGGCCTGGGCGTCGTGGGAGCCGCCGGCGTGTGAGTGCACACCGCCGCCCGCGGCGCTGGAGCGCACCGCGCCCGGGGAGTGTCCGCTGGTCACGCTGGTCTGAGGCACCTGACCCCTCCGGAAGATCTTGCTACCGAGCCACACAAGTGGATCGTACCTGCGGTCGACGACCCGTTCCTTCATGGGGATGATCCCGTTGTCGGTGATCTTGATGTGCTCGGGGCAGACCTCGGTGCAGCACTTGGTGATGTTGCAGAAGCCCAGGCCCTGCTCGGTCTGCGCGTAGTCCTTGCGGTCGGTCCGGGTGTCCAGCGGGTGCATGTCCAGTTCCGCGGCCCGGATGAAGTACCGGGGACCGGAGAACGCCTGCTTGTTCTCGTCGTGGTCCCGGATCACGTGGCAGACGTTCTGGCACAGGAAGCACTCGATGCACTTACGGAACTCCTGCGAGCGCTCCACGTCGACCTGCTGCATCCGGTAGTCGCCGGGGGCCAGATCGGTCGGGGGAGCGAAGGCGGGCGTCTCCCGGGCCTTCTCGTAGTTGAAGGACACGTCGGTGACCAGGTCCCGGATGATCGGGAACGTCCGCAACGGGGTCACCGTGATCGTCTCGTTCTCCTCGAACGTCGACATCCGGGTCATACAGCCGAGCTTGGGCATCCCGTTGATCTCCATCGAGCAGGAGCCGCACTTGCCGGCCTTGCAGTTCCACCGGCAGGCCAGGTCGGGCGCGTCGGTGGCCTGCAACCGGTGGATCACGTCGAGGACCACCTCGCCCTCGTTGACCTCGACCGTGTAGTCCTGCAGGTCGCCGCCGTCGGCGTCACCCCGCCAGATCCGGAACTGGCGCTTCGTTCCCATCAGCGGTTCTCCTTCTCGGCGTCAGCGTCAGCGTCGGTGGCCGCAGCTGCGGCAGCGGCATCGGCGGCGACGAGGGCGTCGAACTCCGTGAGTTCCTCGTCGGTGAGGTACTTGGCCAACTCGGCGCGGTCGAACAGGCCGATCAACTCGGAGCGCATCTTCGGCAGCGGCTTGCGCTCGAGCCGGACGGCGTCGCCCACCAGCGAGCAGACCAGGTTGACCCGTCGCCACTGCGGATCCATCGTGGGAAAGTCCTCGCGGGTGTGGCCGCCGCGCGACTCGCGACGCTCCAGCGCCGCCTTCGCGGTGCACTCGGAGACGACGAGCATGTTGCGCAGGTCGAGCGCGAGATGCCAGCCCGGGTTGTACCGCCGGCCGCCCGCGGCGCTGACCTTCGCCACCCGTTCGCGCAACTCCGCCAGGCGGGCCAGCGCGTCCTCCAGCTCGGCCTCCCGCCGGATGATGCCGACCAGATCCCCCATCACCGCCTGGAGGTCCTGCTGGAGGGTGTACGGATTCTCGCCGGTGTCCCGCTGCAACGGCGCCAGGGCGGTCTCCACCGCCGTCTCCACCGCCGTCACCGCCACCCGGGGCCGGCCGGTCAGCTGGTCGACGTAGGTGGCCGCGTGCCCGCCCGCCCGCTTGCCGAAGACCAGCAGGTCGGACAGGGAGTTGCCGCCCAGTCGGTTGGAGCCGTGCATGCCGCCGGAGACCTCACCGGCGGCGAACAGCCCACGCACCGAGCCGTACGCGGCACCGCTGTCCGGGTCGACCTCCACGCCACCCATCACGTAGTGACACGTCGGGCCGACCTCCATCGGCTCCTTGGTGATGTCTACGTCGGCCAGCCCCTTGAACTGGTGGTGCATCGACGGCAGGCGACGACGGATCTCGTCGGCCGGCAGCCGGGAGGCGATGTCCAGGTAGACGCCGCCGGCCGGCGTACCCCGACCGGCCTTGACCTCGCTGTTGATCGCCCGGGCGACCTCGTCGCGGGGCAGCAGCTCCGGTGGACGCCGGTTGTTGTCCGGGTCGTCGTACCAGCGGTCCGCCTCCTCGGGCGTCTCCGCGTACTGCTTGCGGAACACGTCGGGGACGTAGTCGAACATGAACCGCTTGCCCTCGGAGTTCTTCAGGATGCCACCGTCGCCGCGGACCGACTCGGTGACCAGGATGCCCTTGACCGACGGCGGCCAGACCATGCCGGTCGGGTGGAACTGGAGGAACTCCATGTTGATCAGAGTGGCTCCGGCGCGCAGCGCCAGCGCGTGACCGTCCCCGGTGTACTCCCAGGAGTTCGAGGTGACCTTGTAGGACCGGCCGACGCCACCGGTGGCGAGCACCACGGCGGGTGCCTCGAAGAGGACGAACTCGCCGGACTCCCGGTAGTAGCCGAAGGCACCGGCGATCCGGTCCCCGTCCAGCAGCAGCTCGGTGATGGTGGTCTCGGAGAAGACCTTGATCCGTGCGTCGTACGAGCCGTGCTCGCGCTTGTCCTCCTGCTGCAACGAGACGATCTTCTGCTGGAGGGTGCGGATCAGCTCCAGGCCCGTCCGGTCGCCGACGTGGGCCAGCCGGGGGTACTCGTGGCCGCCGAAGTTGCGCTGCGAGATCTTGCCGTCCTTGGTGCGGTCGAACAGCGCGCCGTACGTCTCCAGCTCCCAGATCCGCTGCGGCGACTCCTTGGCGTGCAGCTCCGCCATCCGGAAGTTGTTGAGGAACTTGCCGCCGCGCATGGTGTCCCGGAAGTGCACCTGCCAGCTGTCCCGGCTGTTCACGTTCCCCATGGCCGCGGCGGCGCCGCCCTCGGCCATCACCGTGTGCGCCTTGCCGAACAGCGACTTGGAGATGATGGCGGTCTTCTTGCCGGCCAGTCGCGCCTCGATCGCCGCGCGCAGGCCGGCGCCGCCGGCCCCGATCACGACGACGTCGTAGTGGTGTCGTTCGATGCGAGTGGTAGTGGTCGTCATGTCAGGGGCCCTCAGTTGATGAACCGCAGGTCGGAGATCCACTCAGCGGAGACGGCCATGACGTAGAAGTCGGTCAGGGCCAGCGTGCCGAGCGTGATCCAGGCGAGCTGCATGTGCCGGACGTTGAGCCAGGAGACGTAACCCCAGGCCCGGTAGCGGACGGGATGCTTGGAGAAGTTCTTCAGTCGCCCGCCGATGATGTGCCGGCAGGAGTGGCAGGAGATCGTGTACGCCCAGAGCATGACCACGTTGCCGAGCAGGATCAGGTTGCCCAGCCCGAAGCCGAAGCCCTCGGGACTGTGGAAGGCCAGGATCGCGTCCCAGGTGTTGATCAACGAGATGATCGCGGCGAAGTAGAAGAAGTACCGGTGCGAGTTCTGCACGATCAGCGGGAACCGGGTCTCACCCCCGTAGGCGGCGTGACCGTCGGGCACCGCGCAGGCCGGCGGCGACAGCCAGAACGACCGGTAGTACGCCTTGCGGTAGTAGTAGCAGGTGAGCCGGAACAGCAGCAGGAACGGCAGGGTGAACGCGGCGTCCGGGATGATCCACCAACCGGGCAGGTACTGCCCGAAGTGGGAGGCCTCCGGTAGGCACCGGTCGGTCACGCACGGGGAGTAGAACGGGGTCAGGTAGTGGTAGTCCTCGACCCAGTACCACTTGTGCATGAAGACCCGGACCGTCGCGTACGCTACCCACGCGCTGAGCCCGATTACCGTGATCAGCGGGGCAAACCACCAACGGTCCGTCCGCAACGTCTTCGCCGCGATGGCGGCGCGTGCGCGCACACCTCGCGGTTTCGTTGCCGATGATGTCATTCGCGTCGTCTCCCTGACGGGGCCCTGTCACGGGCGGCGGAACACTTCCGGGCGGCACGCGGACCGGGCGAACCCGCACCCGCCTGCCGCGTCATGCGCACACCAACGACCGCACCGGCGTACCGGAGCAGCTAAGTGACACACGTTACGCCGATCTAGGCGGGCCGTCCGCGCAAGGCAGTGTCCCGTGTGTCCCGCTCTTTGGAAAGCCTCTCTCCATGATCAATATTCAGGTGCCCGGAAAAGATCGACAAACGGTCAACCGGAGGCGCCGCCGGTGAAGTTCCACGAGGCCAGCCGCAGCGACGGCGCCGCCCACCAGACACCGTCCACGCGGTCCGGCAGGCGTACCGCGCGCCGGCCCAGCTCCAGTACCGCGCCGGGCGCGAGCGCCCGCGGGTACGACTCGGTGAACCGCAGGTCGCGGACCGCACGGGTGACCCGACCGTCCTCGACCAGCCACAACCCGTTGCGGGTCAGGCCGGTGACGACCAGACTCAACGGATCCAGGACCCGGGTGTACCAGAGGTCGCTGACCAGCAGGCCGCGCTCCATCCGGGAGACCAGGGCGGCGGTGTCCGGATCCCCGATCGCGCCGTCCACTGCCGGGCCGCCGAGCCCTTGACCGCTGGCCAGGAAAACGCCCGTCGGGTCGGCTGCGCCCGCGGTGCCGGCAGGGGCGAGGCGTAGGTTGCGGGGGATCGGGCCGAAGGTGGCGCTGCCGGCCCAGGCGTGCCCGGTCGAGGCGACACCCAGCTCTGCGGCGCTGCGCCGATCGTGGACCACGGCGCTGGTGGTGCCGGCCTCCACCAGGGTCAGTGCCCGGCTCGGCGTACCTTCCAGGTCGAACGGGAGCCCCGAGGCCGCGAGTGGATCGTCGACCAGGGTCACCGCCCGATCGAACTGGGCCGTACCGGGTACGGCGAACGACTGACGTTCGACGTACCGCCGGCCGTTGAAGCCGTACCAGGCCAGGTTCTCCAGCAGGTCCGCGACGGCGGGCGGCTCCAACACCACCGGATAGCGCCCGGGTGGCAGCTCGACCGGGTGAGCCGCTGCTCGCGCCTTGGCGGCGGCCCGCCGCCCCAGGCCGGCGCCGTCGAGGTCGGCGACCCGGTCGACGTGCTGCCGGGCCGTGCCGTCCGCGCCGTCGGTGCGGGCGATGCCGTCCATCGCCGCATCTGCCGCCTGCCCCTGTGCGAAGTGGCCGGCCGAGTTGGCGAACGCCGCCATGCGGTAACCGGTGCGGCAGTAGCCCGCGGTCGCCAACCCGCCGGCCGCGTCGACGAACGCCCGAACCAGGGCGGCCCGTTGATCCGGCCCGGCGTGCGCCGTGGCCGGATCCCATGCCGGCGAGGGCGCCACCGGCGCCGCGGGTGCGAGCCCCGGCCAGGCCGGATCCGGTGGAGTGAACCGGGCCGCCGTCAGCACCCGCTCCACCAGCGCGCGCAACCCGTCGGTGGTGACCGCGTTTCCGCTGCCGGCGGCGGTACGCCCGGCCAGATGGACCCGCAGGCGGACGTCCACGGAGGAGGCGGCCACGTTCTGGTGGATCGCCGAGTTGGCGAATCTGGTCAACGCCGACTCGACCCGGGTCACCGTGACCTCCGCCTGCGCGGCCGGCCCGGCCAGCCGGGCGACCAGGTCCACCACGCGGCCGGCGATGTCCAACTCGGTGTCACCGGACCGCACCGGGGCGGCACTCACGCCGCCTCCCGGTGGTCGGCGACGACGTACGGCGTCACCACGACGTGCTGGTGTTCGGTCACGCGCGTACCCCCACCCGGACGTTGCGGAAGCGGGCCGGTGCCGACGGGTGCCCGGTGTGCCCGATCTGGCCGGGCTGGCCCTTGCCGCAGTTCGGGGTGCCCCACGGCACCGTCTCCGAGGAGAGCATGTCCATCGAACGCCAGAACAGCGGGCCGATACCGGTGTACGTCGGGTTGCGCAGCATCCGTCCGCGCCGGCCGTTGCGGATCTCCCAGCCGATCTCACAGCCGAACTGGAAGTTCAGCCGCTTGTCGTCGATGGACCAGGACCGGTTGACGTCCATCAGCACCCCCTCGTCGGTGGCGGCGACGATCTCCTCCAGGGTGTGCGGGCCCGGTTCCAGGCCCACGTTCGTCATCCGCACCATCGGCAGTCGCGCCCACCCGTCGGCGCGTACGCTGCCGCCGTGATCGAGGCCCGCGACGGCGGCCGAATCTCGGCCCGCCAGCACGCCCACCCAGCGGCCGTCCCGCACCGCGTCGCGCTTGACCGCCGGTGAGCCCTCGTCGTCGTAGCCGAAGCTGCCGAGGGCACCGGGGATGGTCGGGTCGATGGTGATGGTCATCAGCTCGGAGCCGTACCGCAGCGAGCCGAGCTGCGCGAGATCCAACCACGAGGTGCCGGCGAAGGCCGCCTCCCAACCCAGGATGCGGTCCAACTCGATGGCGTGCCCGACCGACTCGTGGATCTGCAGGGCCAACTGCTCGCCGCCGAGGATCAGGTCGGTCTCGCCGCTCGGGCAGAGCGGCGCGGTCAGCAGTGCCCGCGACTCCTCGGCGATCCGTGCCGCGTGCGCGGTCAGCTCCAGCGAGTCGACGAGCTCCCAGCCGGTGGTGCCGTACTGGCCGCGGTAGCTCGGCCAGGACCGGCGTTGGGTCTCACCGGCACCGACGGAGGTGGCCGAGATGCCACCGCCGCACTCGCGGATGCGCTGGTCGATGCGGTGCCCCTCGCTGGAGACGAACCACTTCGCGGTGTCCCAGATCTGGTAGAGCCCCTCGGCGAGGTCGGCGCCGTGCTCGGTCATGGTGCGGGTGGCGGCCACCAGCAGGTCACCCTTGACGGCGAGGGAGACGCCGAGCGGGTCGATCTCGCACGGTGAGGACCAGCTCGCCGTGGCGGGGGTGGCCGCGACCAGGTCGACGGGCGGGCCGGAGACCAGCGCACTGGCCGCCGCGGTCCGCGCGGCCCGGTGGCCGGCGTCGCGGGCGGCCAGGTCGGACAGCTCCGGTACGGCGTGGAAGCCCCAGCTCGAACCCACCAACGCGCGTACGCCCAGGCCGACGCTCTCGTCCTGGGCCAGCGACTCGATGTCGCCGTTACGGGCGGTCATCGACTCGTAGCGTCGGTGCATCACCCGAACGTCGGCGTACCGGGCACCCGCGTCCAGCGCCGCCTGCACCGCCGCCTCGGCCACCTCGAATTCGCTCACGGCGACGCCTCATCGTGCGCGTCCACGAGACGGGTTACCCCGGTGTCCATGATGCGGTCGCTCATGGCCCGACCCTAGGCGACCCGTCCGACAACCGTCAGGGAAGCAGGTCCTCGGGCCGGATGGTCGCTTTGACCGGTTCGGTGAGCACCAGAATCTGGCCCGGCTCGGTCGCACTCTCCACCACGTAGTGCCGACCGCGCCTGCGGTAGAGGTGGAGAGCGCCGCTTGCCTGCTCGATGAGCAGGTACCACTCGATGCCCGCGGCGGCGTAGTAGTGCATCTTCAGCACCTTGTCGGTGGCTGCGTTGCCCGGCGAGATGATCTCGCAGACGAGATGGACGTCGGCGGCCTCCACGTTGAGCGCGTCGAAATCGATCGGGCCGGTGATGACCAGGTCGGGGATGGGGATCCGGCCGGGTCGGAGCCGGACGTTCACCCCCTCCAGAACATGCAGTCCGGCCTCCCTGGCCGGGCCGCGCAGTGTCGCGTGCAGCTCACCGGAGATGTTCTGGTGGCGTGGGGTGGGGGCTGGGGTCACGTGCAGGCTCCCGTCGAAGAGTTCGACGCGCTGGGAGGTCTCGCCGAGGGCGAGGTACTCCTCCTCGGTCCACGGGCCCTCGTGGTCGAACACCGCCACGGTCATGGTCACCTCCGCTCGTCTCGCCGGGATCCTGCCTGCCGGGCTGCCCCCATCGTCGCACCTTCCGTGCGGCCAGCGCGGCAGTCGGTGCTGACCGGCAGTGGTGCGGTGGGGGACGGTTCGTGGGATCCTTTCGGGACGACGGGGGTGGTAGCTGATTTCGGCTGCATGAAGCGGTGGTAGTTCCCTTCGTCGTGGGCGGAGGGAGGCGATCGTGGACCCCTACCTGCGGGTGACCGACCTGCGGGTGGACCTCCCCACCACCGACGGCATGGTGCGCGCGGTCGACGGGGTCTCGTTCACCGTCGAGCGTGGGCGCACCCTGGGCGTGGTCGGCGAGTCCGGCGCGGGCAAGAGCTCCCTCGCGCTGGCCCTCCTCGGCCTGCACGACCCGCGTCGGGTCACCGTGGCCGGTGAGATCACCGTCGCTGGGCACGGGCTGGTCGGTCGACCGGAGTCCGCGCTACGCCGGCTGCGTGGCCGGGACGTGGCGATGATCTTCCAGGATCCACTCTCGGCGCTGCACCCGTACCACCCGGTCGGCCGGCAGATCGCCGAGGCGTACCGGGTGCACCACCGGCGGGCCGGGCGCGCCGAGACGCGTCGGAGGGTGGTCGAGATGCTGGACCGGGTCGGCATCTCGCAGCCGGACCGGCGGTACGACCAGTACCCGCACGAGTTCTCCGGCGGCCTGCGCCAGCGGGCGATGATCGCCATGGCGCTGGTGAACGATCCCGCCCTGCTGATCGCCGACGAGCCGACGGCCGCGCTGGACGTCACCGTGCAGGCGCAGATCCTGGAGCTGCTGACCGAGGTGCAGGCCGAGTACGGCACCGCGATCGTCCTGATCACGCACGACCTCGGCGTGGTCGGCCAGGTCGCCGACGACGTGCTGGTGATGTACGCCGGCCGGGTGATGGAGCGGGGCCACGTCGAGCAGGTGCTGCGGACGCCACAGCATCCGTACACCTGGGGGCTGCTCGGCAGCGTGCCGTCGTTGCTGGGTGACCCCGAGGCGGACCTCAGGCCGATACCGGGGATCCCGCCGAACCTGCTCGACCTGCCGGACGGTTGCGTCTTCCACCCGCGTTGCCGGCACACCGAACCCGTCGCTCACCGGTGCCGCACCGAGCCACCCCGGCTGCGTGCCGTCGGGACGGGCGGGCACCGGCTGGCGTGCCATCTCCCGGCCGGGGAACGCATCCGACGTCACGCCGAGGAGACCGCCCGGGTGGGGGTGGCCCGGTGACGGACGGGAGGGTCGACGAACCCGGCCCGCTGCTGCGCGTTCGTGGCCTGACCAAGCACTTTCCGGCGCGGAGGGGCCAAGGTCAGGGTGGCCCGGTACGGGCCGTGGACGGGCTGGACTTCGAGGTGCAGGCGGGCGAGACGCTCGCTCTGGTGGGTGAGTCCGGCTGCGGCAAGAGCACCACGGCCCGGTTGCTGGTGCGGCTGCTGGAGCCGACCGGCGGCAGCATCGAGTTCGCCGGCCGCGACCTCACCCGCGCCGGGCGGCGGCAGCTGCGCCCGCTACGCGCACAACTCCAGATCATCTTCCAGGACCCGTACGCCTCGCTGAACCCCCGGCACCCGGTCGGCCAGATCATCGCCATGCCGTTGCGGGTCAACCGGATCAACCCGCCGGGCGGAACGAAGGCCCGGGTACGGGAACTGATGGAACTGGTCGGCCTGAACCCCGAGCACGACAACCGCTATCCGCACGAGTTCTCCGGCGGCCAGTGCCAGCGGGTCGGCATCGCCAGAGCGTTGGCGACCGAACCCCGCCTGGTGGTGGCCGACGAACCGGTCTCGGCGCTGGACGTCTCGGTCCAGGCCCAGGTGGTCAACCTGCTCCGGCGGCTGCACCGCGACCTGGGGCTGGCCCTCGTCCTGATCTCCCACGACCTCGCCGTGGTGCGGCATCTCTGCCAGCGGGTCGCGGTCATGTACCTCGGTCGGATCGTCGAGATCGGCGACCGGGACGACATCTACGAGCGGCCGCAGCATCCGTACAGCCGGACCCTGCTGTCGGCGGTGCCGCACGTCGGCCAGCTCGGCCCGGCCGGCCGGCTCCGGCTCACCGGGGACGTGGCCAGCCCGATCGACGCGCCCTCGGGCTGCCGCTTCCGTACCCGCTGCCCGAAGGCACGCGACCGGTGCGCCGTCGAGGAGCCGGCCCTGATTCGGCGCGACGGCGGCGGCCAGGCCACCGCCTGCCACTTCCCCGACTCGGGTCCACTGCGTCCGGAGCGGGTGCGAGCCACGGCATGAGTCTTTCACCGGTGGACGGTGCGGTGCGGGCCCCGATCGAGCCGGGCGGCGCGCCCGTCGGGTCTCGTGGCCGCCGAGCCGTCGGGTTGTCGCCCGGGCAACTGGTCTGGCGGCGGTTGCGTGGTGATCGCACCGCGTTGGTCAGCGGGGCGACGCTGATGCTGTTCGTGCTGGTGGCGCTGGCCGCGCCGCTGATCGAGCTGGCGTACGGGATCGGTCCGCAGGACCAGTTCCAGGGCAAGCTGGACGGGTTCGGCCTGCCACTGGGCCACGCCGGTGGCGTGTCCGGGGAGCACTTCTTCGGGCTGGAGCCGGGGCTGGGCCGGGACGTGTTCATCCGGCTGGTGTACGGCCTGCGGACGTCGCTTCTGGTCGCCGTCACGGCGGCGGTGCTCACCGCGGTGATCGGTGTGGTGCTCGGCACGCTGGCCGGCTACCTCGGCGGCTGGCTCGACGCGGTGGTCACCTGGATCACGGATCTGACCCTGGCGCTGCCGTTCCTGATGGTCGCCCTGGCGTTGACGCCCACGCTGACGCTGCGCTGGCACGGCCAGCGGGACGCGGTGCCACCGGCCTTCGGGGTCGGCGTACTCATCGTGATCTTTGCGGTGTTCGGGTGGACCGGCACCGCCCGGTTGGTCCGGGGCCAGGTGGTCGCGCTGCGGGAGCGGGAGTTCGTGGCGGCGGCCCGGGCCAGCGGGGCAGGCCCGGGGCACATGCTGTGCCGGCAGTTGCTGCCGAACCTCTGGGCGCCGATCCTGGTGTCCTTCTCGCTCGCGGTGCCGCAGTTCATCACCGGTGAGGCGGCGCTCTCGTTCATCGGTGTCGGGCTCACCGAGGAGACACCGAGCTTCGGCCGGATGATCCACCAGAGCCTGGGCTACCTCCAGACCGACCCGGCGTTCGTCTTCTTTCCCGGCGTCCTGATCTTCGCGCTGGTGTTCGCCGTCAACCTGGTCGGGGACGCGCTGCGCGACGCGCTGGACCCGAAGTCGCCCCGATGAGGTGACCGGATGGACGCGAGAAGCACAGCCTGGCGGAGCCCTGCGGACCCGGATCGGGGCCGTCCCTGATGGCGCGCTTCCTGGTCAAGCGGACCCTGTCGGCCGTGCTCACCCTCTTCGCGGTGAGCGTACTGACCTTCCTGATGTTCTTCGCCCTGCCCCGCGACCCGGTCAGCGGCATGTGCCCGAAGAACTGCAACCCCGAGCGGCAGGAACGGGTACGCCAGGAGTTGGGGCTGAGCGATCCGCTTGTCGACCAGTACGCCGGCTACATGTTGGGCATCGTCACCGGCCGGGATCTGGGCGGCGCCCAGGGCGGACGCTGTGACGCGCCCTGCCTGGGCTGGTCATACGTGAACAACGAGGCGGTCACCGAGACCCTCGCCCGGGTGGTGCCGGTGACGCTGAGCATCGTCGTCCCGGCGGCCGTCCTGTGGCTGCTGCTCGGAGTGGGCCTGGGTCTGGTGTCGGCGCTGCGCCGTGGCACCTGGATCGACCGGGCCGCGATCGGCTTCACGCTCGCCGGCGCCTCGCTACAGCTGTACTTCGTCGGCGCGGTGCTGCTGCTGGTCTTCGTGTACACGCTGGGTTGGCTGCCGGTGCCGAGCTACACGTCGCTGTTCGACGATCCGGTTCGCTGGGCCGGGGGTCTGGTACTCGCCTGGCTGTCGCTGGCGCTGCTCTTCTCCGCCGGCTACGCCCGACTGTTCCGGGCCCAACTGCTGGAGACGTTGAATGAGGACTTCGTGCGTACCGCCCGGGCGAAGGGCCTGTCCGGCCCGGCGGTGTACGGCCGGCACGCGCTGCGCGCAGCGATCGCTCCGGTGGTGACCGTCGCCGGCCTCGACGTCGGCGCGGCGCTCGGCGGCACGGTGATCACCGAGACGACCTTCGGTATCCAGGGACTCGGCCGTACCGCCGTCGATGCCGTACGCGCCGGCGACCTGCCGACCATCATGGCCACCGTGCTGGTCGCGGCGGTCTTCGTGGTGCTGGCGAACCTGCTGGTGGACCTGCTCTACGCGGTCATCGACCCACGGGTCCGGTTGGGCTGAGCCGGGTCGGGACGGACTCATCGACGACTGAGGAGGCAACAGATGCGACCACGGGTGACGGTTGCGGCGAGTGGCGCGTTTGCGCTGGTGGCGGCCTTGAGCGCCTGCCCGGCGAACACCGGCGGGAGCCCGTCGGTGGACT
Organism: Micromonospora sp. C51; assembly: GCF_018070435.1. Classification (NCBI taxonomy): domain Bacteria; kingdom Bacillati; phylum Actinomycetota; class Actinomycetes; order Micromonosporales; family Micromonosporaceae; genus Micromonospora; species Micromonospora sp. C51. Next base: position 64,265 of record NZ_JAGPXQ010000030.1, read on the forward strand.
CCGGCCGGCAACCCACCGGGGTCATCGCCACCGACCCGAAGGACTCGACCGGCCCGGCGCCGGAGCTGGCGGGCGCGCGGCGTGGTGGCACCTTCACCGTCCTGCGCGAAACGCCGATCTCCCACCTGGATCCGCAACGGACGTACTCGTTCGCCGGCCTGATGGCCGTACCGCTGGTCGCGCGCAGCCTCACCACCTGGAAGGACGATGGTGCGGGCAACCTGACGCTGGTCGGTGATCTCGCCGAGACACCCGGCCGCGACGTCGACGACGACTGCCGGGTCTGGGAGTTCACCGTCAAGGACGGGGTCCGCTTCGAGGACGGCCGACCGGTCACGGCCAGGGAGATCGCGTACGGGATCGCCCGGTCCTTCGACCCGGACCTGGCCGGCGGCCCCACCTACCTGCAGGAGTGGCTGGCCGACACCCCGCAGTACGACACCGCCTGGGACTTCACCGCCAACCGCGGCTCGTTGCCGCCGGGCCTGACCACGCCGGACGCCCGGACGTTACGCTTCGAGTTCGCCAGGCCCCGCTGCGACCTGCCGTTCGCGGCGTCACTGCCGTCGACCGCACCCCTGCCACCCGACCGGGACACCGGGGTCGACCTCGGCAACGCGCCCTTCTCGTCCGGGCCGTACAAGGTCACCCGCTACCGGCCGGGCATCGAGATCGTGATGGAGCGCAACGAACACTGGGACGCCGGCACGGATCCGGTACGCCACCAGTACCCGGACCGCTTCGTGTGGAGTTTCGGCGCGACCCCGGACGCCGCTGCCAACCGGATCATCGCCGACAACGGCACCGACCGGAGCGCCCTGTCCTGGGACTACGTGCCCGCCTCGCTGGTCGCCCGGGTCGCGGGTGACGCGGCGCTGCGGTCCCGGACGCTGCTGTCCCCGACGCCGAGCGCCAACCACCTGGTCATCAACAACGAGCGGGTCACCGATCTGCGGGTGCGTCAGGCGCTGAACCACGCCATCGACCGGGAGGGTCTGGTGAAGGTGCTCGGCGGGCCGCACGTCGCGGTGCCGATGACCACCCTGATGCCACCGGCCACCATCGGGCACCGGGCGTACGACGCGTATCCGGCAGGGCCGAACGGCGACCCGGACAAGGCCCGGGAGCTGCTCGGCGGGCAGCGCCCCGAACTGGTCCTCGGTGCCGCCGACAGCTCCGTCGAGCAGCAGGTGGCGACGCAGCTCAAGGGCAACCTGGAGCGCGCCGGATTCGCCATCACGATCCGGAACATCCCGGACGACGCGAAGTTCGACGAGATCAAGAAGAGAGGCAACCCGTGGGACCTCTACCTCAGCTCATGGGCCGGCGACTGGCCCAGCGGCGCGTCGATCCTGCCGGTCCTCTACGACGGTCGCGCCATCCGGGCCACCGGCAACAGCAACGAGTCGTACTTCAACGATGCCACGATCAACGCCGAGTTCGACCGGATCCTCGCGCTGCCACCGAGCGAACAGGGCCCGCACTGGGCGCGACTCGATGAGCGGATCATGAGGGAGCACGCCCCGGTGGTCCCGCTCTACGTCGACGTGGCCTACCTGGTGCACGGCTCCAAGGCCGGCGGGGCCTTCGTCTCCAGCGTCTTCGGCTACCCGTCGCTGGTCAACGCCCACGTCGAACCGTAGCCCCGACTCACGTCCCGAGGTGGGTGCGGAGGAAGTCGAGTTCCAGGCGGAGGAGGCGTTCGGCGAGGCCACCGGCGGCCATGTGGGTGCCGCTGGTCAACGGCAGCACCGAGTGCGGCCGGCCGGTGGCCAGCAACGCCGCCGACAACCGCAGCGTGTGCGCCGCCACCACGTTGTCGTCGACCATGCCGTGCACCAGCAGCAGCGGTCGGGCGTGCGCCGGGTCGGTGACCGGCTCGGCGGCCAGTTCCACGAGCGAGTGGTGCGCGTAGACGTCCTCGCCATCGGCGGGCAGACCCAGGTACCGCTCGGTGTACGCGGTGTCGTACAGGGCCCAGTCGGTGACCGGCGCACCGGCGATGCCGCACCGGAACAGCTCCGGATGCCGCAGCACCGCCAGGCCGGCCAGCCAGCCACCGAACGACCAGCCGCGCACCGCGACCCGGTCCAGGTCCAGGTCCGGGTGCTTGTCGGCGAGCGCGGTGAGCGCCTCCACCTGGTCGAGCAGGATCACGTCGGCCACCCGGCGGTGGATGGCCTTCTCATAGGAGGGGGCGATGCCCGGCGTACCCCGGTTGTCGGTGACCACCACCGCGAAGCCGGCGTCGGCCCACCACTGCCGCTCCAGCCAGGCCGAGCGCGCGGCCACCACCTCCTGGTGCCCCGGACCGCCGTAGACGTCCAGCAGTACCGGCAGCCGACGGCCGGTGACGTGGTTGTCCGGGTAGAGCACCGCCGAGGGGAGCCGACGGTCGGTCACCCGTTCCAGCAGCGGCAGCGGGGAGTAGCTGGGCGTGGCGGCCAGCGACCGCAGGGTGCCCACCTCCCGATCGCCCTGGTGCACCGTCCACCGGACGCCCGGGTGATCCAGCGAGGCGCTGCCGATGACCAGCACGCCGCCACCGACCGCACCGACGTGCCAGCCGGCGTCGCCGGTCAGCCGGCGGGCGTCCACGCCGCCGCCGATGCTGGTCCGGATCCGGAACAGGTGCTGTTCGCTCGGCTCGCCGTCGCTCGCCTCGACCAGCAGGTCCGCCGGACCGCTGCCGGCGGCGAGCCGGCCGACCACCCGGCGCACGTACAGCGAGGGTGGGGTGAGCAACGTGCCGTCGGCGAACAGGCAGCGCGCGTCGTACCCGTCGTGGGCCAGCTCGCCACCGACCAGCACCCGCCCGTCGGGCAGGTGCACGGGGGTGCCCGGGATCGGCTCGACCCAGCGGGGGTCGGCCAGTTCGGCGTGCACCTGGGTCTCCCCGGTACGAGGATCGACCGCGAGCACCAGCCCGTGCTGCTGGGCGCGACGCAGCACGGTGATCAGCGGGGCGCCCTCACCCCAGTGCACCGCGGTCAGGTACGGGTACGTCTCCCGGTCCCAGTGCACGTCGACCCAGCCGCCGTCGAGGTCGAGCAGGTGCAGGCTGACCTCGGCGTTCGGGCCACCCGCCACCGGGTACGCGACGCTGGTCGGCGGGCTGCCCGGCTGTGCCGGATCGTGCAGGTGCCAGCGGGGCAGCCGGGACTCGTCGACCCGGGCCGCGAGCACCGACCGGCCGTCGGGTGCCCACCAGTACCCGCGGTGCCGGTCGAACTCCTCCGCCGCGATGTGCTCGGCCAGCCCCCAGAGCACGCCGGAGTCCTCGCCGGCCAGCATGGTGTCGGTGCCGTCGGTGTCGATCACCCGTAGCTCGCCCCGACGTACCCCTTCGGCGGCGTCGGTCACGTAGGCCAGCCGCTGCCCGCTCGGGTCCGGCCGTGGGTCGAGCACCGGCCCGACGGCGGGCACCTCGATCACGTCGCCATGCACCAGGTCCGCCCGGAAGAGCCGCCCGGCCAGCGCGAACACCGCGACCCGTCCGGCGGCGTCGAGGGCGTACGACCCGATGCCGGAGGCGGTCAACCGCAGGCGCTCCCGCCGGGCGCGTTCCCCCGGGCTCAGTCTGTCGGGGTCGGCGTCGGTGCCGAGCAGGGTGCCCGGATCGGCGACCAGCCGTTCCGTGCCGGTCGCCACGTCCAGCAGCCACAGCGCGTCGGCCGGGTCCTCCGGTCCGGCCGAGCGTAGGAAGACCACCCGGGCACCGTCGTCGGCCACGGAGACGGCACGCGGCGCCCCGTGGCTGAACCTGCGGGTGCGGGCGGCCAGCTCGGGAAAGTCCACAGGCCAGATGGTAGGCCGGTACCGGGCCCGATGTGAGCGACCTGCGCGGACGCGTCTGGGCCGGCCGGCGAGAACCGCCGGTTAGAGTGACCGTCGTGACGACGCTGACTGACCGCCGCCTGCTGCTGGTCCACGCGCATCCCGACGACGAGTCCATCGGCACCGGCTCGACGATGGCCCACTACGCGGCCACGGGTGCCCACGTCACCCTGGTGACCTGCACCCTGGGCGAGGAGGGTGAGATCCACGTACCGGAGCTGGCCGGGCTCGCCGCGGTCGAGGCCGACCAGCTCGGCGGGTACCGGATCGCCGAGCTGGCCACCGCCTGCGCCGAACTGGGCGTCACCGACCACCGGTTCCTCGGCGGGGCCGGCCGCTACCGGGACTCCGGGATGATGGGCCTGTCGACCAACGAGCATCCCCGGGCTTTCTGGGGCGCCGACCTGGACGAGGCCGCAGGGTATCTGCTGGAGATCATCCGGGAGGTACGCCCGCAGGTGGTCATCACGTACGACGACAACGGCTTCTACGGCCACCCCGACCACATCCAGGCACACCGGGTGACGATGCGGGCCGTCGAGCTGGCCGCCACCGAAGGGCTCGCACCGGCGAAGGTCTACTGGACGGCGATGCCGCAAAGCGTGCTGGAGGCTGGCCTGACGCACTTCGCGGAGGCGTCGGACAACCCCTTCGCCGGCATCGCCGACGCCACCGAGCTGCCGTTCTGCACGCCGGACGAGGAGATCGCGGCCCGCATCGACGCCACCGAGCAGCATGCCGCGAAGGAGGCGGCGATGCGCGCCCACGCCACCCAGATCCCCGCCACCTCCTGGCTGTACTCGATCGCCGGCAATTTCGGCGCCGAGTTCATGGGGGTGGAGTACTTCACCCTGGCGCTGGGGGAGAAGGGGCCGGGCAGCGGTCCGTACGGCTGGGAGTCGGACCTGTTCGCCGGGGTGGCCGCCGCAGCGCCGGACGCGGCCGGTGGCCCGGACGTCGTCGGCGGTTCCGGCCGTAGACCGGTCACCCCGGCCGGTCACCGGTGACCCTGCCCGCCGCGATGTCGGTCGCCCCGCAGGAGCAGCAGCCGCCCCGGCCGAGCCGGAGGTGGCGACGTCCGGTGGACATCGGCCTGCGGGCGGCCGGCGGCATGTTCGCCGTCCTGGCGGCGACGCTGAGCGCGGTGCTGGAGTTGCTGCTCGCCCCGCTGCGGATCGGCGGATACCTGATCGGCGTCACGGTGCTCGTGGCCGTGGCCGCGAACATCGCGTTGAGCTGGTTGGCCGTCGAGACCGTCGGCCGTCGCTGGGCGGTGGCGCTGCCGGCGCTGCCCTGGGTGGCCATCATGGTGATCGCCGCCGACCGGACCAGCGAGGGCGACGTACTGCTCGTCGGCAACTGGGTCGGCCTCACCCTGGTGGTGGGCGGTGCGATGACCTTCACGGTGATGGCGTTCCGGTCGATCCTCGCGCCGGCCCCGGCCTCCGGACGGTAATCTCGCGCCGGCCCCGCCTCCGGACGGTACTGACGTCGCTCAGCGACGGGTGGTAGATATTCCTGCCAGGAGACCCGCCATCCGGGCGGGCCGTACGGCGGGAGGCATGTGATGGGACAGCGGTGGCGTGCGGTCGGTGTGCTCGCGATCGCACTGTTCGCGGTCAACGTGGTCGCCCGACTGGTCATCCGGTTCGGCTTCGACGGCAACGACAGTGTCGCCGACCGGGTGTCGCTCGGGATGTTCGTGGTGATCGGCCTGATGCTGGCCGGTGTCGCCTTCGTCTGGGGTGAGCGGCGTCCGTTGGCCCGCTGGGCCGGCGAGGTGGCCGCCGCGATCGGAATCGCGGTCGGGTTGACCGTGCTGATCGGGCCGCTGCTGGTCGGTGACAACCCGTTCGCCGGTGGCGGCGGGACATTCTTCGCACAGATCGGCCTCTACCTGGTGGCGACGACCGTCGGGACGATGCTGGGCTACCTGTTGCTGGTCACGCTCGGTCGCGACTACCGTTCGCGCAGCCTGCAACGGTACGCCGAGACCACGGCGGCCAAGCCCCGCCGCGTGGTCCGCCGCTGACCGACGGGGTCACTGCGGCGCGACGCGGGTGAGATAGGTGTGGTGGGTGGTGAAGCCCAGCTTGCGGTAGAGCGCGACCGCACCGGTGTTGCTCTGCTCGACCTGGAGGAACGCGTCGGTCGCACCGGCGTCGGCGGCCCAGTCGGCGAGTGCTCGGATCAGGCGGACGGCCAGTCCCTGCCGGCGTGCGACGGGCAGCACCTCGATCAGGCACAACCCGAGCCAGCGCCCCTGGCCGGTGACCGTGCCCCGGCCGATTCCGACGAGCGCGCCGTCGACGTACGCGTGGGCGAAGCGGATCTGGTCCACGGCGGTGAGCACGTGTCGGGCGGCGTCCGGCAGCCCGCCCTTGCGACCGGCGGCCACGGCCAGCCAGTCCGCTGACGGTGCCGCGGCCAACTCGACCACCGGGCCGGCCGAGCCGTCCTGGCCGGTCGGGTCGCCGGGGATGCCGGCGGCGGCCGCGACCGCGTCGGACGGTGCCGACGCGCTGAGGGTGGCGAGTGGGACCGTCTGCACCAGCACCGGTGGGCGACTACCCCAGCCTCTCCGGTCGAGTTCGCTGCCGACCGGCGCGGCCAGCGGCAGCGGCGTGTTGACCATGGCCGGCCGCCCGTGGCCGGCGTACCAGCGTTCGACCGCGTCGACGGCGGCCGGCAGCGGACGGTCCGGATCGCCCACCGGCAGCGCCGAGTTGGCCCGGCCGGTCCAGCCGTCGGCGTCCCGCAGCAGCCAGTCACCGAGCCGGGCCCGGACGGGGGCCGGCCACGCCTCGTCGGCGGCGAGTTCCAGCTCGACCATGGCGGCGGCGGTCGGCCGCCGGGCCGCCGGGACCCGCTTGGCCCGGTGCACCTCGGCAATCGGCACGCGCAGCCGCCCCTGTCGGGTGGTGAGCGTGAGATGCGTCTCGGTCAGCTCGACCAGCTCACCGAGGGCGTCGGAGTAGACCGGCCGACCACCGCGTACGCCGACGCGACGCCGCACCACGATTCGGTGTCCCAAGTCTTGCTCTCGGAGCACGATCGACCTCCTCCCCGGCGAGATACTAGGCTCTTACCGTCGCGGGTGATCGCGGCATGTCTTGCGGAGGAGAAGACCGGTGACCTACATCATCGCCGAGCCGTGCGTGGATGTGCTCGACAAGGCGTGCATCGAGGAGTGCCCGGTCGACTGCATTTACGAGGGCAACCGGATGCTCTACATCCACCCCGACGAGTGCGTCGACTGTGGTGCCTGTGAGCCTGTCTGCCCGGTGGAGGCGATCTTCTACGAGGACGACGTCCCGGAGCAGTGGAAGGACTACACCGGCGCCAACTACGAGTTCTTCGAGGAGCTCGGCTCGCCCGGCGGCGCCTCGAAGATCGGCAAGGTGGAGAAGGACGCCACCTTCGTCGCCGCGCAGCCGCCCCGCGGCGAGGGCCACTGAACCGGCCCGCCCCGGTCTCGTCGCGACTGCCCGAGTTCACCTGGGACACCCTGGACGCCGCGGCCACGCTGGCCGCGGCGCATCCGGACGGCCTGATCAACCTCTCCATGGGTACGCCTGTCGATCCGGTGCCGCAGGTGATCCGGCAGGCCCTGGCGGATGCCGCGGACGCGCCCGGATACCCGCTGACCGCCGGCACCCCGGTGCTGCGGGACGCGATCGCGGGCTGGGTGTCGCGGGCCTGTGGCGCTGGCCCGGACGGGCTCGGGGTGCTGCCGACGATCGGCTCGAAGGAACTGGTGGCCTGGCTGCCCACCCTGCTCGGGGTGGGGCCCGGCGACGTCGTGGTGGTTCCGTCGATCGCCTACCCGACCTACGAGGACGGCGCACGGCTGGCCGGCGCCACCACGGTGCGCGCCGACTCGCTGACCGCTGTCGGTCCGACGTCCCGGGTACGTCTCGTCTGGGTGAACTCGCCGGGCAACCCGACGGGCCGGGTGTTGCCTGCCGCGCACCTGCGCAAGGTGGTGGACTGGGCACGTGAGCGCGGTGCGGTGGTGGCCAGCGACGAGTGCTACCTGCCGTTGGGCTGGGACGCCGAGCCGGTGTCGGTGCTGTCGCCCGAGGTGTGCGGCGGCTCGTACGACTCCGTGCTGGCGGTGCACTCGCTGTCCAAGCGGTCCAACCTGGCCGGCTACCGGGCCGGTTTCGTGGCCGGCGACCCGGCCCTGGTGGCCGAACTGCTCAAGATCCGCAAGCACGCGGGCATGATCGTGCCGGCGCCGGTGCAGGCGGCCATGGTGGCGGCCCTGCGCGACGAGCGGCACGCCGAGGAGCAGCGGGAGCGGTACGCTGCGCGGCGCGAGACGCTGCGGGCGGCGTTCGTGGGCGCCGGTTTCACGGTGGAGCACTCCGAGGCGGGGCTCTACCTCTGGCTGACCCGCGGCGAGGACTGCTGGGCCACCGTCGACCGGCTGGCCCGGCGGGGAATCCTGGTCGCCGCCGGGGTCTTCTACGGTCCCGGTGGGCGGCAGTACGTCCGGGCGGCGCTTACCGAGTCCGACGAGCGGATCGCGGCGGTCGCCGCCCGCCTGGCCTGACCACGACCGGATGCGGTGGCGTCCCGGCCCGGGGTCCCGACCGCCGTCGAGGCCGCTTCCGACGTGCTCGGG
>NZ_JAGPXQ010000031.1:0-71978 GCF_018070435.1 Micromonospora sp. C51
GGGTGGGGGTGGGGGTGGGGGGTTAGCTGGTGCGGTCGGCGATGTGGTCGCAGAGGGATTCGAGGGCGCGGCGGGCCGGGCCGGGCGGCAGGGGTGCCAGTTGGGCGCGGGCGTCCTCGGCGAAGCTGCGGACGGTTTCGCGGGCCCGCTTGAGCGCTGGACTCTCGCGGAGCAGACCGAGCGCCTCGGCGTGCAGGGTGTCGTCGGTCAGCGGACCGGTGGCCAGGATCTCCCGCAGGCGCACGGAGGCGGCGTCCGCGTCGTCGGAGGCGAGAGCGTAGAGCACCGGCAGGGTAGGCACGCCCTCCCGCAGATCCGTGCCGGGCGTCTTGCCTGACTCCGTCGAATCGCTGGCGATGTCAAGCAGGTCGTCGGAGAGCTGGAAGGCCACCCCGATGGTCTCGCCGTACCCGGCCAGCGCCGCCACCTGGTCCGGGGCGGCCCCACTGAACTGGGCGCCGAAATGAACGCTGGTGGCGATCAGGGAGCCGGTCTTCTCGGCGATCACCCGCAGATAGTGCGCCACCGGATCGTCACCGGCCCGTGGGCCGATGGTCTCGGCGATCTGCCCGTGGACCAGCCGGGCGAAGGTTCGCGCCTGCAGGCGTACCGCTTCGGGGCCCAGCTCGGCCGCGACGTCCGCGGCCCGGGCGAAGAGGTAGTCACCGACCAGAATGGCCACCGAGTTGGTCCACCGGGAGTTGGCGCTCGGTGCGCCCCGGCGCACCGACGCCTCGTCCATGACGTCGTCGTGGTAGAGCGTGGCCAGGTGGGTCAGCTCCACCACCACGGCCGCCGAGACGACCTCGGCTCGCGTCGGGTCGCCGAACTGAGCGCCCAGGGCCACCAGCAGCGGCCGGAACCGCTTCCCGCCGGCCTCCACCAGATGCCGGGCCGCCTCGGTGACGAACGGGTCGGCGCTGGCGATGCTCGCCAGCAGCTCCGCCTCGACCGCCGCCAACACGCCGAGCACGGACTCCTCACTGCGCGGATCGGCGAGGTGAAGGCCGAGCGCGCCGAACTGAGCCGCGCCGGACCGGCTCCGGCGACCACCGGAGCCGGTGACGCCTGAACCCTCGCCACCCCTAATCACCACGCCTCCAACCATGCCACACACGTTCTACCTGCACCGGACCGGGGATACGCGGCGAGGGCCGGCCCACAGCGCGTGGACCGGCCCTCGATCGGCAGGTCAGCCGTTACCGGACGAAGTCCGCGGCGGAGGACGCGAGGTCGAGCAACGGCGACGGCGCGACGCCGAGCACCAGCGTGGCGAGCACCCCGATCACCAGGGCGGCCGAGGTGAGCCCGCCGGGAACGGCCACCGTCGGCGTGGAGTCACCCGGTTCGGAGAGCCACATCAGCACCACGACCCGCAGGTACGGGAAGGCCAGCACCATGCTGGTCAGCACACCCGCGATGACCAGCCACACCTGCCCGCCGTCCAACGCCGGGCCGAAGACGGCGAACTTGCTGGTGAAGCCACTGGTCATCGGGATACCCGCGAAGGCGAGCAGGACGAAGGTGAAGACGGCGGCGTAGACCGGCGACCGTCGGCCCAGCCCGGCCCAGCGGGACAGGTGGGTCGCTTCGCCGTCGGCGTCGCGTACCAACGTCACCACCGCGAACGCGGCAAGCACCGTGAAGCCGTACGCGACCAGGTAGAACATGGTGCCGGAAAGGCCCTCGCTGCCCGGTGCGAGCACACCGACCAGCAGGTAGCCGGCGTTGGCGATCGACGAGTACGCCAGCAGCCGCTTGATGTCGGTCTGCGTCACCGCGAACAGCGCGCCGACCAGCATGGTGAGCACCGCCACAGCGCCCAGCACCGGAGTGAAGTCCCAGCGGGCCCCCTCGAAGGCCACGTGGAACACCCGCAGCAGGGCACCGAACGCGGCGACCTTGGTGCAGGCCGCCATGAATCCGGTCAGCGGCGTCGGCGCGCCCTGGTACACGTCCGGCGTCCAGACGTGGAACGGCGCGGCGGCCGCCTTGAACAGCAGACCGATGGCGACCAGCGCCATACCGGCGAACAGCAGCACCGGGCTGGCCGTCGAGTTCGCCACGGCCGCGTTGACGGTGGCGAAGTCCACCCCGGCGGCCCGGTCGCCCAGGCCGGCGGTGAAGCCGTAGATCAGCGCCAAGCCGAACAGGAAGAAGGCCGAGGCGTACGCGCCGAGCAGGAAGTACTTCATCGCCGCCTCCTGGCTCAGCAGCCGCCGGCGACGGGCCAGGGCGCAGAGCAGGTAGAGCGGCAGCGAGAAGACTTCCAGCGCGATGAACATGGTCAGCAGGTCGTTCGCCGAGACGAAGATCAGCATGCCGCCGATCGCGAACGTGGTGAGTGGGTACACCTCGCCCGCGCCACCGGCGTTCTCCGCCTGCTGGCGGTCCTCCGGCGAGTCGGCGGTCACCGCGGCCTGCGCGACGAACGCGCCGCCGCGCTCGACAACCCGCTCACCGAGCAGCAGCAACGCCACCGCCGACAGGGCGAGGATCGCGCCCTGAAGGAACAGCGTCGGCCCGTCGACGGCGATCACCCCGATGGTGATCACCCGCTTGTCGGCGTTGACCACCACCATGGTCAACGCTGCCAGCACCGCCAGCAGCGCCAGCGGCAACTGCACGGGGTGCCGCAGTCGCCGGGGCACGAACGCCTCGACCAGCACCCCGACCACCGCCGCGCCCAACATGATCAGGATCGGCGCGATCGCCGCGTAATCGATCGGCGGCAGTTCAAGCTCGGTCACTGGACCAGCCTTTCGTTCGCGACTGCGGGGCTCGCAAGCTCACTCCTCGCGCTCACCCCACCAGCCTTTCGACTCGCGACTGCGGGGCTCGCAAGCTCACTCCTCGCGCTCACCCCACCAGCCTTTCGACTCGCGACTGCGGGGCTCGCAAGCTCACTCCTCGCGCTCACCGACTCGCCTCCTGGACGGTGTCTGCCGACGGGGCCGGGTCGGTCCGGCCGACGTCCTCCATGGTCGCCTGGATGGCGGGGTTGATCACGTCCGTCACCGGCTTCGGATAGAAGCCGAGCAGCACGATCAGCGCGATCAGCGGGGCCACGACGACCTTCTCGCGGAGATTGAGGTCACGCTTCATGCCGTCGATCTCGGTCAGCGCCGGGTTCAGCGTGCCCTGGGTGGTGCGCTGCACCATCCACAGCACGTACGCCGCCGCCAGGATGATGCCGAGCGTGGCGATCACCGCGACCGGCTTGTTGACCGTGAACGTGCCGATCAGCACCAGGAACTCGGAGACGAACGGCGCGGTGCCGGGCAGCGCCAGCGACGCGAGACCAGCGAAGAAGAGCACGCCGGCCAGCACCGGCACCAGCTTGCCGGCGCCCCCGAAGTCACTGACCAGCGCCGAGCCCCGACGCGCGATCAGCATGCCCACCACCAGGAAGAGCAGGCCGGTGGCGAGGCCGTGGTTGACCATGTACAGCACGGCGCCGGTGCCCGCCTGCGTGGTGAAGGCGAAGATGCCAACGCCGATGAAGCCGAAGTGGGCGATAGAGGTGTACGACACCAGCCGCTTGAGGTCGTTCTGCCCGACGGCCAGCAGCGCCGCGTAGATGATCCCGATGACCGCCAGGGCCAGCGCCCACGGCGCGAACCACTGGGCCGCGTCCGGGAACAGCGGCAGGCAGTAGCGCAGGATGCCGAAGGTACCGACCTTGTCCAGGACGCCGACCAGGAGTGCGGCGGCACCGGCGGGTGCCGCGCCACCGGCGTCCGGCAGCCAGGTGTGGAAGGGGAAGAACGGTGCCTTGATCGCGAAGGCGATGAAGAAGCCGAGGAAGAGCCAGCGCTCGGCACCGGTGGAGATGTCCACCTCCGACAGCGCCACCCAGTCGAAGGTCTTGCCGCCGACCACCCACAGGCCGATCACGGCAGCCAGCATGAACAGGCCGCCGACCAGCGAGTAGAGGAAGAACTTCACCGCCGCGTACTGCCGCTGGTGGCCGCCGTAGCTGCCGATCAGGAAGTACATCGGCACCAGCATGACCTCGAAGAACACGTAGAACAGGAAGACGTCGGCGGCGGCGAAGACGCCGAGCATCGTGCATTCGAGAACGAGCAGCAGCGCGAAGTAGACCGGCACCGACCGCTTCGAGGACTCCGCGTCGTGCCAGGAGGCAAGGATCACCAGCGGCACCAGCACCGCGATCAGCATCAGCATCACCAGCGCGATGCCGTCGGCGGCGAAGGTGAAGTTGACGCCCCAGTTCGGGATCCACGGGTACGACTCGCGGAACTGGAAGCGCTGGCCATCCACCTGCCAGGTCACCCACATGACCACCGACAGCGCCAGCACCAGCAGCGACCAGCCGAGCGCGACCTGCTTCGCCAGCGTCGGCCGGCTGCGCGGCAGGAGGGCGACGACCACGGCGCCGACCAGCGGCGCCACGGTGAGCACCGAGAGGAACGGGAAGTCGGACATTATGCGGCCTTACCTCCGTCGTCACTGTGCGGTCCGCCGGCGACGGCCGCCTGTGAGGCCGACAGCCTCAAGAGGTCGATCACGCGAACCACCCCGCCTGTACGGCCAGGAAGGCGGCCACCACCAGCAGCGCACCGGTCAGGATCGAGGTGGCGTACGACCGGACGAAGCCGGTCTGCAACCGCCGGAGCCGGCCCGATCCACCGCCGACGCCTGCGGCCAGGCCATTGATCAGCCCGTCGATGCCACGGTTGTCGAGGTAGACCAGCGCCCGGGTGAGGAAGATGCCCGGCTTCTCGAAGACCGCCTCGTTGACCGCGTCGGTGTAGAGGTTCTTGCGGGCCGCGGTGACCAGCACCCCGGCGGGCTGCGGCGAGGTCGCCGTCCCGTTGCGGAACAGGAACCAGCCCAGCAGCGCACCGAGCACGGTGACCCCCAGCGACAGCACCACGATCGCCCAGTGCGGCAGCACCGCGTCGTGGTGCGCCTCGGCCGTGCCGAGCCCGGCGGTGGTGGTCAGCCAGTCCGGCACGGACGTGGCCAGCAGCCAACCCGCACCCAGCGAGCCGATGCCGAGCAGGACCAGCGGGATCGTCATCAGCGCCGGCGACTCGTGCGGGTGCTCGATGTCCTCGGTCCACCGCTTCGGCCCGTGGAAGGTGAGCACGAACAGCCGGGTCATGTAGAAGGCGGTCAACGCGGCGCCGAGCACCGCCGCCCCACCGAACAGCCAGGCCGTCCACCCCTCCCGCTCGAAGGCGGCGGCGATGATCGGCTCCTTGGAGAAGTAGCCGGAGAACGGGAACATGCCGATGATGGCCAGCCAACCCGCGCCGAAGGTCAGCCAGGTGATCCTCATGTACTTCGACAGGCCGCCGAAGCGACGGATGTCGACCTGGTCCTTCATGCCGTGCATGACCGAACCGGCGCCGAGGAACATGTTGGCCTTGAAGAAGCCGTGCGCGAGCAGGTGCACGATGGCCAACGCGTACGCCGCACCGCCCAGCCCGACGCCGAGGAACATGTAGCCGATCTGGCTGACCGTGGACCAGGCCAGCACCCGCTTGATGTCGTCCTTGGCGCACCCGATGATCGCGCCGATCAGCAGGGTCAGCGCGCCGACGCTCACCACCACCAGCTGCAACGTGGCGTTCGCCGAGAAGATGATGTTGGAGCGGGCGATCAGGTACACACCGGCGGTGACCATCGTTGCGGCGTGGATCAGCGCCGACACCGGGGTCGGGCCCTCCATCGCGTCCGGCAACCACGCCTGGAGCGGGAACTGACCGGACTTACCGGCCGCGCCGAGCAGCAGCAGCAGGCCGAGCACCAGCACGGTGCCGCCGGCCAGCGCGCCGATCCCGTTGAACACCTCGTCGTACTGCGTGGTGCCGAGGGTGGCGAACATGATGAAGATCGCGATGGCCAGGCCGGCGTCGCCGACCCGGTTCATCAGGAACGCCTTCTTACCGGCGGTGGCGGCGGCCGGCTTGGTGTACCAGAAGGAGATCAGCAGGTACGACGCCAGACCGACGCCCTCCCAGCCGAAGTACAGCATCACGTAGTTGTTGCCGAGCACCAGCAGCAACATCGCCGCGATGAACAGGTTGAAGTACGCGAAGAAGCGACGCCGGCCGGCGTCGTGCGCCATGTACTCGACGGCGTACAGGTGGATCAGGAAGCCCACACCGGTGATCAGCAGGACGAAGACCCCGGCCAGCGGGTCGAACAGCAGGCCGAAGTCCACGTGCAGGCCACCGACCGCGATGAAGTCCCACAGGCTCAGTTGGACCGACCTGTTCTCCAGGCCGCGCAGGCCGAGGAAGTAGCTCAGGCCGAGCAGGAAGGCGGCACCGACGGCGGCCACCCCGAGCCAGTGTCCCCACCGGTCGGCCCGCCGGCCGAGCAGCAGCAGGATCGTCGCGCTGACCAGCGGGATGGCCACCAGCAGCCAGACGCTGCTCAGCAGCCCGTCCGCCGTCGCGTACGAGACGGTCTCGGCCGGAGCAGCCTGGGCGTACGTCATGATTTCGTCCACCGGTGGGCCCCTCTAGTACTTCAGCAGGTTGGCGTCGTCGACGCTGGCGGAGCGTCGGGTGCGGAAGATCGCCATGATGATGGCCAACCCGACCACGACCTCGGCCGCCGCCACCACCATCACGAAGAACGCCATGATCTGGCCGTTGAGGTCACCGTTCATCCGGCTGAAGGTGACCAACGCCAGGTTGGCCGCGTTGAGCATCAGCTCGACACACATGAACAGCACGATCGCGTTGCGCCGGACCAGCACCCCGGCGGCGCCGATGGTGAACAGCACCGCGGCGAGGACCAGGTAGTAGTTCGGCTCGACCGAGAAGAAGTCACTCATTTCTCAGTGCCCTTCAGTGTGGTCTCCTCGGCGGTCAGCTCCCGCACCGGCAGGATGTCCGGCGTGCTGCGGTCGCTCAGCCGCCCGTCCGGCAGGCGGGCCGGAGTGGCGACCGACGAGGAGGTGGCGAAGACACCCGGGCCGGGCTTCGGGCCGGGGTAGTTGCCGGGCGCGAAGCGGGCCTTCATGGTGGCCACCTGGTCGCGCTTGTCCTCCTTGCGCCGCTCGACGTGCGCGAGGATCATCCCGCCGATGGTGGCGGTGATCAGCAGCGCCGCGGTGAGTTCGAAGGCGAAGATGTAGTCGGTGAAGAGCAACCGGGCGATGCCCTCCACGTTGCCGCCCGCGTTGGCCTGCTCCAGGCCGAGCGGGGTGCTGCCCTGCGTGGCCCGGTAGACCCCGCTGCCGAGCAGGCCGGCGAAGCCGAGCCCCAGCCCGATCGCCGCGATCCGCTGGCCGCGCAGCACCTCGATCAGCGAGTCGGAGGCTTCCCGGCCGACCAGCATCAGCACGAACAGGAAGAGCATCATGATCGCGCCGGTGTAGACGATGATCTGCACCATGCCGATGAACGGTCCCGCCTGGAGCACGTAGAACACCCCGAGGCTGAGCATGGTCAGCACCAGCCACAGCGCCGAGTGCACCGCGTTGCGGGCGACGACCATGCCGATCGCACCGGCCAGCGCGAGCGGAGCGAGGATCCAGAAGGTCACCGCCTCGCCGCCGGAGACCGCACCGGAGGCGGCGAGCAGCGTCGAGGTGTTCATGCCGACTCCCCCTTCTCCGCCTCGGCCCGCGCGGCGGCCTGCTCGGCGCCGGGGAAGGTGACGCCCGGGTGCTCGTCGACCTGGTAGCGGCCCGGTCCCATCGGGGAGCGCTCCGCCCCGGCGGAGGTGCCCGGGTTGGTCAGGCTGCCGACGTAGTAGTCCTTCTCGCTGTCGCCCAGCCGCATCGGGTGCGGCGGCTGCTCCATCCCCGGCAGCAGCGGCGCCAGCAACTGCTCCTTGGTGAAGATCAGGTCCTGGCGGTTGTCCCGGGCCAGCTCGTACTCGTTGCTCATGGTCAACGAGCGGGTGGGGCAGGCCTCGATGCAGAGTCCGCAGAAGATGCAGCGGGCGTAGTTGATCTGGTAGACGCTGGCGTACCGCTCACCCGGCGAGAAGCGCTGCTCGTCGGTGTTGTCGCCACCCTCGACGTAGATCGCGTCCGCCGGGCAGGCCCAGGCGCACAGTTCACAGCCGATGCACTTCTCCAGCCCGTCCGGGTGCCGGTTGAGGATGTGCCGCCCGTGGTAGCGGGGGGCCGGCGTCGGCGGGGTGAACGGGTAGTCGGTGGTGACGACCTTCTTGAACATGTGCGAGAAGGTGACCCCGAAGCCCTTGAACGTTCCGGTGATCGCGCCCACGTCACACCTCCTCAGAGTCCTGGCCGGCGGGGGCGTTGGCTGGCTCCCGCTCGGCGACCATGCGCCGGGTACGCGGGCTCGGTGGTACCTGCAGATCCAGCGGGGGCAGCGGGAAGCTGCCCGGCGGCCGGTTGTCGACCTGCTCGGCGAGGGTCGGCTTCGGTGCCGCCTTGCGGCTCGGCCAGAACAGCGCGGCGAGCAGCACGATGCCGGCCGGGATGCCGATGGCGTACATCCGGCTCTGGGTGTCCCAGTCGTCGACGGTGCGCAGGCCGGCGAGGATCACGATCCAGACCAGGCTGATCGGGATGAGCACCTTCCAGCCGAAGCGCATCAGCTGGTCGTACCGCAGCCGGGGCAGCGTGCCGCGCAGCCAGACGAAGACGAAGACGAGCAGGATGACCTTGCCGAAGAACCAGAGCAGCGGCCACCAGCCGGAGTTGGCCCCCGACCATATGGTGATCGGCCAGGGCGCATGCCAGCCGCCCAGGAAGAGCGTCACGGTGAAGGCCGACATGGTCACCATCGCGACGTACTCGCTGAGCATGATCAGCGCGAACTTGAGCGAGCTGTACTCGGTCATGAAGCCGGCCACCAGCTCCGACTCCGCCTCCGGCAGGTCGAACGGCGGCCGGTTGGTCTCGCCGACGATGGAGATGAAGAAGACGATGAAGCTCGGGAAGAGCAGCAGCGCGTACCAGCCCGGCGTCGGGATGTCGGCGCCGAACAGGGTCAGCTGGGTTCCGTTGCCCTGGGCAGCCACGATCTCGCTCGTGGACATCGTGCCGGCGAGCATGAACACCGCCACGATGGACAGCCCCAGCGCCACCTCGTAGGAGATCAGCTGGGCGGCGGACCGTAGGCCGCCGAGCAGCGGGTAGGTCGAGCCGGACGCCCAGCCGGCGAGCACGATGCCGTAGACCGCCATCGACGAGAGAGCGAGCACCACGAGCACCGCGACCGGCACGTCGGTGACCTGCAACGGCGTCTGGTGGCCGAAGATGCTCACCATCGGGCCGAACGGGATCACCGACAGCGCGGTGACCGCGCAGATCACCGAGATGGCCGGGGCGAAGAAGTAGATGACCTTGTCCGCTGACTTCGGGAGGATGTCCTCCTTGAAGGCCATCTTCAGACCGTCGGCGAGGGTCTGCAGCAGACCGAACGGACCGAGCTGGTTGGGGCCGGGGCGCACGGCCATCCGCCCGACCACCCGCCGCTCGAACCAGACGCCGAGCAGGGTGCCGAGCAGGGCCACGACGAAGGCGAAGACGATCTTGCCGAGGACCAGCCACCACGGGTCGTGGCCGAAGTCGCTCAGCGACGGCGCCTGGGCGATGACGTTCATGCGACACCCCCGGAGGAGTTGAGGAGCGGACCCGGACGGTCGGCCGCGTCGGCCGCGACCGGCTCCGTCACGCCGGGCGCGGAGATCCGCACCACCGCGCCGGAGGTCGCGCCGAGGCTGCGCCGCACGGTCGAGCCGGGCGAGTTGGTGGGTAGCCAGACCACACCGTCCGGCATCTCGGTGATCGCCGCCGGCAGGGTCACCGCGCCCCGGTCGGTACCCACCGTCACCGGGTCGCCGTCGGCGACGCCGAGCGCCTCCGCGCTGCCCTTGCCCAGCCGGATCACCGGCGGGCGGGCGGTGCCACCGAGGTGCTCGTCGCCGTCGGTGAGGCTGCCCAGGTCGATCAGCTGATGCCAGGTCGCCAGCACCGCCTCACCGGCGCCCGGCTGCGGCACCGAGCCCGGCTGCACCGTGGGCGCGGCCGGGCGCTCAGCGCGGGTCACCGGCAGGCTGCCCAGCTCACGCCGGACGGTCAGCACGTCCCCGGTGCCCAGCCGTACGTCCAGTTGGGCGGCGAGCGCGTCGAGCACCCGGCCGTCGGTCATCGCGGCGGTGTCCAGCACCGCGTCGAACGGACGCAGCCGGCCCTCCCAGTCCAGGAAGCTGCCGGCCTTCTCCACCACCGGTGCGACCGGCAGGACCACGTTCGCCCGACGGGTGACCGCGCTGGCCCGCAGCTCCAGGCTGACCAGGAACGGCACCGCGTCCAGAGCCTGCTCGGCCAGGCGCGGGTCGGCCAGGTCGGCCGGATCCACCCCGGCCACCACCAGCGCGCTGACCTGGCCTCCGGCGGCGGCAGCGAGGATCCCGTCGGTGTCCCGGCCGGCCTGACTCGGGATCACCCCGGCGGGGATGTCCCACGCCTCGCCCAGCTCGGCACGCGCGCCCGGCTCGGTGACCAGGCGACCACCGGGCAGCAGGTTGGGCAGGCAGCCGGTGTCCACGGCACCGCGGTCACCCGCGCGTCGCGGCACCCAGGCCAGCTTCGCCCCGGTACGCGCGGCCACCTCGGCGGCGGCGGAGAGTCCACCCGGGACGGTGGCCAGCCGCTCGCCGACGATCAGGATCGCCCCTTCGGCGCTGAGCGCCTCGGCGACCGTCGCGTGCTCGGCGAGCACCCCGGCCTCCTCGCCCGGCACCACCCGGGCCAGCTTGGCGCCGAGCTTCTCCAGGCCACGGGTGGCGAACGGGGCGATCGCGTACACCTTCAGCTTGTTCTTCAGGTACGCCTTGCGCAGCCGCAGGAAGAGGATCGGGCACTCCTCCTCCGGCTCCAGGCCGACAAGCACCACCGCCGGCGCGTTCTCGACGTCGGTGTAGGTGACCTCGGTGCTGCCGGCGACCGTGCTGGCCAGGAAGTCGGCCTCCTCGCGGGAGACCGGGCGGGCCCGGAAGTCGATGTCGTTGGTGTGCAGCGCGACCCGGGCGAACTTGGCGTACGCGTACGCGTCCTCGACGGTCAGTCGACCACCGGTGAGCACCGCAGCGCCCTGGCCGGTGTCCCGGGCGGCCCGCAGCCCTTCGGCGGCCACGCTGAGCGCCTCGCTCCAGGACGCCTCCCGCAACTCGCCGGTGTGCTCGTCGCGTACCAGCGGGGTGGTGAGCCGGTCGGCGGCGCGGGCGTACTGGAAGCCCCACCGCCCCTTGTCGCAGTTCCACTCCTCGTTGACCTGGGGGTCGTCCCCGGCCAGTCGGCGCTGCACCTTGCCCCGGCGCCAGTCGGTGCGCTGGGCACAGCCGGCCGAGCAGTGCTCGCACACGCTCGGGCTGGAGACCAGGTCGAACGGGCGGGCGCGGAAGCGGTACTGGGTACCGGTGAGCGCGCCGACCGGGCAGATCTGCACGGTGTTGCCGGAGAAGTACGAGTTGAACGGGACGTCGCCGTCCTCGCCCTCGGTCCCGTAGTCCTCGTCCCGGTAGATGTTGATTTCCTCGGCGGAGGAGCGGTTCATCAGGTCGATGAACTTGTCGCCCGCGATCTCCTCGGAGAACCGGGTGCACCGCTGGCAGAGCACGCACCGCTCGCGGTCGAGCAGGACCTGGGTGCTGATCGGCAGCGGCTTCGGGTACTCCCGCTTGTGCTCGTGGAACCGGGAGTCGGTGCGACCGGTCGACATCGCCTGGTTCTGTAGCGGGCACTCGCCGCCCTTGTCACACATCGGGCAGTCGAGCGGGTGATTCACCAGCAGCAGCTCCATGATCCCCTCCTGCGCCTTCTTGGCGACCGGGGAGGTGAGCTGGGTGCGGACCACCATGCCGTCGGCGACCGTCTGGGTGCAGGAGGCGACGGGCTTGCGCTGCCCCTCCACCTCCACCAGGCACTGCCGGCAGGCGCCGGCCGGAGCCAGCAGCGGGTGGTCGCAGAACCGGGGGATCTCGGTGCCCATCTGCTCGGCGACCCGGATCAGCAGCGCCCCCTTGGGGGCGGTGACCTCGACGCCGTCGATGGTGAGGGTGACCGTCTCGGTCGGCTTGGCAACGTCCGTCATTAGTGGGCTCCCACCAACTGCTTGTCGGACAACTTCGGCGCGGTACGTCCCTCGATGTAGTCGAGGTAGTCCTGCTTGAAGTACTTCAGCGACGAGGTCACCGGGCTGGTGGCACCGTCACCCAGACCGCAGAACGAGCGGCCGAGGATGTTGTCACAGGTGTCGAGCAGGGTGTCCAGGTCGTCCTGGGTGCCCTGACCGGCGAGGATGCGCCGGTAGACCCGGACCATCCAGTAGTTGCCCTCCCGGCACGGGGTGCACTTTCCGCACGACTCGTGGTGGTAGAACTCCAGCCACCGGTAGGTCGCGTAGACCGGGCAGTCCTGGTCGGAGAAGATCTGCGTGGCGGTGGTGCCGAGGATCGACCCCGCGGCGGCCACCCCCTCGAAGTCCAGCGGCACGTCCAGGTGCTCGGCGGTGAGCAGCGGGGTCGACGATCCGCCCGGCGTCCAGAACTTCAGGTTGTGACCCGGCTGCATCCCGCCGGCCAGCTCGATCAGCTCACGCAGGGTGATGCCGAGGCCGCACTCGTACTGGCCGGGGTTGGCGATCCGGCCGGAGAGCGAGTAGATCATCGGGCCGGCCGACTTTTCGGTGCCCATCGACTTCCACCAGTCCGCGCCGCCGAGCACGATGTACGGCACGCTGGCGATGGTGCCCACGTTGTTGACCACGGTCGGGCTGGCGTACAACCCGTGGGTGGCCGGGAACGGCGGACGCAACCGGGGCTGACCGCGGAAGCCCTCCAGGGAGTCCAGCAGCGCCGTCTCCTCCCCGCAGATGTACGCGCCGGCACCCGAGTGGACCACCAGGTCCAGGTCGAAGCCGGAGCCGAGGATGTCGCGGCCCAGGTAGCCCTTGGCGTACGCCTCGTTCACGGCGTTGCGCAGCCGGCGGGCGGCGTGCACCGCCTCGCCCCGGATGTAGATGTAGGCCCGGTTGGCCCGGATCGCGTACGAGGCGATGATGACCCCCTCGACCAGCGAGTGCGGGTCGTGGGTCATCAGCGGCAGGTCCTTGCAGGTGCCGGGCTCGCCCTCGTCGGCGTTGACCACGAGGTAGTGCGGCTTGCCGTCGCCCTGCGGGATGAAGCCCCACTTGAGACCGGTGGGGAAGCCGGCGCCGCCGCGACCGCGCAGCCCGGAATCCTTCACCAACTGGATCAGGTCGTCCGGGTGCGCCTTGATCGCCTTACGCAGCGCCGCGTAGCCGTCCAGCTTCTCGTAGGTGTCGAGCCGCCAGGCGTCCGGGGACAGCCAGCGCTTGGTGAGCACGGGCGTCAACTTGGCCAGGGTCTCCGGCGCAGGCGTGGTCACTTCTGAGCCCCCTTGTCGTGCGCGGAGTCCTGACCGTCGCCGGTGGACTCCGCTTCCCTGAGGTTGCGCTCCTGCGCCCCGGTGTCGTCACCGGCCGGCTTGCCGTCGCCCGCCGGCTTGTTGGCCGCCGCACCGGCGGCCTCCGCCGCCCGGGCGTCGCCGGCCGCGGGCGGCTGCCCGTCGACGGGGACCTTCGTGCCGGGCGCGTCCGGCACCGCGGTCTTCGCGTCCGGCTGCCGGGTCTCGGCGGTACGCACCTGCGGCGACTTGCGGTCCGGCGCCGGTACGTCGGGTGCGGTGCTGCCGGTCGGTGCGGCCTTGGCCGGGGTGGCCGGGGCGGGCTTGTCGCCCGCCTTGCCGCTGCGGATCGGGGTGTTCGGGTCGAAACCCGGTGCCGAGATGCCGTGCTGCTGGGCCAGTCGCAGACCGCGCAGGGTCGGCTCGCCCGGCACCCCGTCGGCGACGGCGCCCTCCCGCTCGTCGGCGAAGCCGGCGAGCTGGACCGCCATCTCCTTCAACGTGCACAGGCGGGCACCCCGGCTCGGCGTGGGCCGCCCACCGGCGCGCAGCTCGTCGACCACCCCGACCGCGGTCTGCGGGTCGACGCCGTCGAAGAAGTCATAGTTGACGGTCATCACCGGGCCGTAGTCGCAGGCGGCGAGGCACTCGGCGTGCTCCAGGGTGATCTTGCCGTCGGTGGTGGTCTCGTCGTGCCCGACGCCCAGGTGCTCGGTGAGCGTGTCGTAGACCTCCTGACCACCGAGCACGTTGCACATGGTGTTGGTGCAGACGCTGACCAGCCAGTCACCGGTGGGCCGGCGCTTGTACATCGTGTAGAAGCTGGCCACCGCGCCGACCTGGGCCTTGTTCAGGCCGAGCACCTCGGCGCAGAACGCCACGCCGGCCGGGGAGACGTAGCCCTCCTCTGCCTGCACGAGGTGCAGCAGCGGCAGCAGAGCCGAGCGGGACCGGTCCGCCGGGTAGCGGGCGATGATCTCCCGCGCCCTGGTCCGCGTCTCGTCAGTGAAGACAGTCACCGGTCACAACCTCCCATGACAGGGTCCAGCGAGGCGCCGCCGGCGATCACGTCGGCGATCAGGCCGCCTTCGGCCATCGCCGGCAGGGCCTGGAGGTTGACGAAGCTCGGCTCCCGGTAGTGCACCCGGTACGGCCGGGTCCCGCCGTCGGAGACCGCGTGCACGCCCAACTCGCCGCGCGGCGACTCGACGCCGACGTACACCTGACCCGGCGGCACCCGGAAGCCCTCCGTCACCAGCTTGAAGTGGTGGATGAGGGACTCCATCGACTGGCCCATGATCTTCGCGACGTGCTCCAGCGAGTTGCCCATGCCGTCGACGCCGATGGCCAGCTGCGCCGGCCAGGCGATCTTCTTGTCGGCCACCATCACCGGGCCGGGCTTGAGCCGGTCGAGCGCCTGCTCGACCAGCTTGAGCGACTCGCGGATCTCGGCGTTGCGAACCAGGTAGCGGCCCCAGACGTCGCCGTCGGGGTGGGTCGGCACGTCGAACTCGTACGTCTCGTAGCCGCAGTACGGCATGGTCTTGCGCAGGTCCCAGGCCAGCCCGGCCGAGCGCAGCACCGGCCCGGTGACGCCGAGCGCCAAGCAGCCGGTCACGTCCAGCACCGCGACGTTCTGCGTCCGCTCCAGCCAGATCGGCTGCCCGGAGAGCAGGTCCTCGTACTCCTTGAGCCGCTTCGGCATGAGCTTGAGGAAATCGCGGATCTTGACGATCGCCTCGTCCGGCACGTCCTGGGCGACGCCGCCCGGCCGGACGTACGCGTGGTTCATCCGCAGCCCGGTGATCAGCTCGAAGATCTCCAGGATGTACTCGCGCTCCCGGAAGCCGTAGAGCATCATGTTGATCGCGCCCAGCTCCATCGCCGTGGTGGCCAGCCAGACCAGGTGCGAGGAGATCCGGTTCAGCTCCATCATGAGCACCCGGATGGTGGTGGCCCGCTCGGTGATCTGCTCCTCGATGCCGAGCAGCTTCTCGACGGCCAGCGAGTACGCCGTCTCGTTGAACAGCGGGGAGAGGTAGTCCATCCGGGTCACGAAGGTCGAACCCTGCACCCAGTTGCGGTACTCCAGGTTCTTCTCGATGCCGGTGTGCAGGTAGCCGACGACCGAGCGGGCCTCCCGGACCGTCTCGCCCTCCAGCTCCAGGATCAACCGGAGCACACCGTGCGTGGACGGGTGCTGGGGGCCCATGTTGACGACGATCCGACCCTCGTTGATCGGGTCGACGCCGGAGACGACGTCGTCCCAGTCCCCGCCGGTGACCGTGAAGACGCGGCCCTCGGTCGTCTCGCGCTCGGTGGCGTAGTTCGACGTGGTCATTGGTAAGACCTCCGCTTGTCGGGCGGCGGGATCTCGGCGCCCTTGTACTCCACGGGCACGCCGCCGAGGGGGTAGTCCTTGCGCTGCGGGTGACCCTCCCAGTCGTCCGGCATGAGAATGCGGGTCAGCGCCGGGTGGCCGTCGAAGATGACGCCGAACATGTCGTACGTCTCCCGCTCCTGCCAGTCGGCGGTCGGGTAGACGGCTGTGACGCTGGGCAGGTGGGGTTCCTCGACGCTGACGGCGGCCTCCAGCCGGACCCGCCGCCGGTAGGTCATCGAGGTGAGCTGGTAGACGACGTGCAGCCGGCGGGCATCGGCACCCAGGTAGTCCACGCCGGACACCGACGAGCACAGCTCGAAACGCAGCGCCGGATCGTCCCGCATCACCTGGCAGACCTCGGCGATCCGCTCCGGGCGGATGTGCAGGGTCAGCTCGCCCCGGTCGACCACGACCTTCTCGATCGCCTCGCCGAACGCCGGGTACGCCTCCTCCAGCGCGTCCCGGACCTCGTCGAAGTAGCCGCCGTACGGCCGCGGTGAGTCCTCGACCGCGTGGTGCTGCCGGACCAGTCCGCCGAACCCGGAGACGTCGCCGCTGCCCTGGTTGCCGAACATGCCCCGGCCGGCGGGTGCGGCCGGCGGGAACTCGGCGGGGGCGCCACTCGTCGCGCCGGCCGGCGTCACCGGAACCGGCACGCCGCCGGTGGTGGGCTTGTCGTCAGTCACTTGATCCCCCCGTACGGGTGGAGGTGGTTCTGGGCCTTCATCCAGTTCTCGATCCGCAGCTGCTCCTCGCGGCCCTCGCGGACGGCCTTCGTCCACTCGGCCCGCCGGGCCTTGTCGCTGCGGTACGACGACGGCATCGAGCCGTACGGCACCACCGGCACGTCACCGCGCGCCTCGCGGGCCGCCAGCATCTTGCGACCGTTCGGGCCGAGTGGCTCGTGGCCGATCTTCTCGCGCAGCTTGAGGATCGCGTCGATGAGCATCTCCGGCCGGGGCGGACAGCCCGGGAGGTACATGTCGACAGGTACGACGTGGTCGACGCCCTGCACGATGGCGTAGTTGTTGAACATGCCGCCGCTGCTGGCGCAGACGCCCATGGAGAGCACCCAGCGGGGCTCGGCCATCTGGTCGTAGATCTGGCGCAGCACCGGGGCCATCTTCTGACTCACCCGGCCGGCGACGATCATCAGGTCAGCCTGCCGGGGCGAGGCCCGGAAGACCTCCATGCCCCACCGGCCCATGTCGTAGTGCGGACCACCGGCGGCCATCATCTCGATCGCGCAGCAGGCCAGGCCGAACGTGGCGCCCCAGACCGACGACTTGCGCGACCAGTTGACCAGCTTCTCCACCGAGGTGAGCAGGACGCCAGCGGGAAGTTTCTCCTCGATACCCATAGCCGTTCCTCCCTCAGTCCCAGTCCAGGCCGCCGCGTCGCCACTCGTAGGCGTACGCGACGAAGACGGCACCGATGAACACCAACATGGCGACGAACCCGAAGACCGGCAGGATGTCGAAGGAGACAGCCCACGGGTACAGGAAGATCATCTCCACGTCGAAGACGATGAAGAGCATCGCCGTCAGGTAGAACTTGACCGGAAACCGGCTGCCGCCGATCGGCTGCGGGCTAGGCTCGATCCCACACTCGTAGGCTTCGAGCTTGGCCCTGTTGTAGCGGTGGGGGCCGGCGAACCGGGCGGCGGCTATCGAGAACAGCGCGAAACCCGCGGCGAGGGCGAACAGCCCGATGATGGGTACGTAAGGCGAGAGCGACATATTTTCTCCTGCTCGTCCTTCCCTGCCCTCGGTGGTTGGCGAAATTCACACTATTCACATCCCACCCCGCGCCCTTCGGCGGGGGTGGACCTTGCCTGCTCCGCGCCCCTACACGGCGGGCGCGACCCGGGTCATCGCATTGATCACCCGGTCCATCGCGTCACCGCCGCGCGGGTCGGTGAGGTTGGCCAGCAGCTTGAGCACGAAACGCATGAGCGTGGGATGGGGCATGCCGTGCTTGGTCGCCACCCGCATGATCTCCGGACGGCCGATCAGCTTCACGAAGACCCCGCCCAGCCGGTAGTAGCCGCCGAACCGGGTCTTCAGCTCCTGCGGGTACGCCATCAGGGCCCGCTCCCGCTCGGCACCGGCCGGCCGGGCGAGCGCCTGGACCGCGACCTCCGCGGCCAGTTCGCCGGACTCCATCGCGTACGCGATGCCCTCGCCGTTGAACGGGTTGACCATGCCGCCCGAGTCACCGACGAGCATGACCCCCCGGGTGTAGTGCGGCACCCGGTTGAACCCCATCGGCAGCGCGGCACCGAGGATCGAACCCTCGGCGTTGGCCTCGTCGGTCATCCCCCACTCCGGCGGCGTGTTGGCCAGCCAGTCGGTGAGCAGCCGCCGGTAGTTCGTCTTGCCGAACGCCGAGGACGAGTTGAGGATGCCGAGCCCGACGTTGACCCGGCCGTCACCGAGGCCGAAGATCCAGCCGTACCCGGGCAGCAGCTCGTTGGTGCCCTTGGCCCGCAACTCCAGCCAGGACTCCAGGTAGTCGTCGTCGTGGCGGGCCTCGGACCGGTAGTAACGCCGGACGGCGACACCGATCGGGCGGTCCTCCCGCTTGGCCAGCCCGAGGGCGAGCGGGAACCGGCCCGAGACACCGTCCGCAGCCACCACCAGCGGGGCGTGGAAGGTGACGGGTGCCCTGTCCGGCCCGTCCTCGCCCTGGACCCCGATCACCCGGCCGTCGCCGTCCAACACCGGGCCGATGACGTTCACGCTGGTACGCAGCTTGGCACCGGCCGACACCGCGCGTTGGGCGAGCAGGTCGTCGAAGTCGAGTCGGGTGCGTACCAGGCCGTAGTTCGGGAAGCTGGCCAGATCCGGCCAGTCCAACTCCAGCCGGACGCCGCCGCCGATCACTCGCAGGCCGCGGTTGTGCAGCCAGCCGGCCTCGGGAGAGGTGTCCACCCCCATCCGGATCAACTGCCGCACGGCACGCGGGGTCAGCCCGTCGCCGCAGACCTTCTCCCGGGGGAACTCGGTCTTCTCCAGCAGCAGCACGCGTACGCCGTGCCGAGCCAGGTGGTACGCGGTCGCCGAACCACCGGGACCGGCGCCCACGACGATCACGTCGGCGTCGTTCTCCACCGCGGTCATTAGCGCCTCCTCCCCGCCCTGCTCGTGAAATGCTTCACAAGCCAGCCGGGACGAGTCTATGACCGGCACCGTAAGCTCGCCTTGTTAGGTCGACCTAACCTGCTGGGCGCAGGGAAGGGCCCCGGTCACCGGAGCCGGGCGCCTTTTGACATCTGCCGATCGGCCTTCGCGGGCGCAGCAGTCAATGGCGCGCCGATGCGGCGCTGTCCAGGCTGGCGCGGATGGTCTCCGGCAGTTGCTCACGCAAGGTGCCACCGGCGGCCCGGTCCAGGGCCGCGAGCACCTCGGTCACCACCTGGCGGACGTCGGCGGGATCCGCTCCGGCCAGGCCCCTGAGCTGCTCGACCAGCTCCGCGGCATCTCCTATGGCCACATTCTTCGGATCCGTCATGTCGGCCAGCTTAAGCCGCAAAAGCGACATAATCGCCTTATTTCCCTAAATGGCGGTATTACCCCTTGCGCGATACGGGTGCGGAGTGACTCGCGCTCACATCCGGACCCCGCGGTGCAGGGCCACCACACCGCCGGTCAGGTTGCGCCACGCCACCCGGCCCCAGCCCGCGGCGGCCACCCGCGCCGCCAGCGCCGGCTGGTCCGGCCAGGCCCGGATCGACTCGGCGAGATAGACGTACGCGTCAGGGTTGCTGGAGACCGTCCGAGCCACGGCCGGCAGGGAACGCATCAGGTACGACAGGTACACGGTGCGGAACGCGGGATTCACCGGGGTGCTGAACTCACAGATCACCAGCCGGCCGCCCGGACGGGTCACCCGGGCCAGCTCAGCCAGCGCGGCGTCGGTGTCATTGACGTTGCGCAACGCGAAGGAAATGGTCACCGCGTCGAAGCTGGCGTCGGCGAAGGGCAGCCGCAGCGCGTCCCCGGCCAGCAACGGCACCTGCGGGCGGGTGCGCTTGCCGGCGTACAGCATGCCGAGGGACAGGTCCGCCCCGACCGCGTACGCCCCGGACTGGGCGAGTTCCTCGGTGGAGACGCCGGTGCCCGCGCCCACGTCCAGCACCCGGTCGCCCGGTCGCAGGTCGAGCGCGGCGCGGGTGGCCCGTCGCCAGAACCGGTCCTGACCGAACGACAGGACGGTGTTGGTCAGGTCGTAACGGGCCGCGACACCGTCGAACATCGCGGCGACCTCGTGCGGCTGCTTGTCCAGACTGGCGCGCTGGCCCTGCGGGGTACGGCTCACCCCTTCACTCTGCCAGCCCGGCGGGCGGCGGCCCGCCCAGGGTCGAGCGACACAGTGAGGGCGGGATGGTCACCCATCCCGCCCTCACTGCCGTGCGTTATGTGAACGGCCCGCGCGGGCCGATAGAGGACGAACCTCAGGCGTTCGTCTTCTCGTCACCCGGGGTCACCAGGACCACCCGGCGACGGCGGGAAACCAGGAACATGGCCACACCGGCGGCCAGCACGGCCGCGCCGACGCCACCGATCAGGCCGACCTGCACACCGGTGACCGGCAGGCCGGGGCCGTCACCGTCGCCACCACCGGTGCCGCCCTTGGCGGCCACGACCACCGCGAAGTCGTCGGTGTTGTCGCTCGGGTCGACGTCGTTGCCCGCGACACCGGTGGCGTTCTCCGGCAGGGCCGAGGTGGCGGCGGTCCGGAGGACGCTGGGGGCCTCCTGCACCGACAGCGAGTCGATGGTGACCTTGCCACCGGTCAGGCTGCTCGGCTTCACACCGTCGGCGACCTTCACCAGGTTGTAGAAGCGAGCACCGGAGTAGAGGTCGTCACCGTCCTTGTCCTGCGCGGTCGGGATGAGGACAGCCTTGGTGTACTCGCAGGTCAGCGAGGTCATCGCGGCGTTGTAGGTGCAGTCCGGCTCCTTCTCCGCGAAGGTCGCGCCCTTGGGCAGCTGCACCTCGATGCGGAGACCCCGGGCAGCCTGGTCACCCTGGTTGAAGGCACCGTAGATCAGCTGGCCGGTGTTGCCCGCGTACAGGTCGCCGACCTCGGTGATCGTGCCACCCTCGACCTTGACGGCCTTGCGGACGTCGTCGGCGACGACGGTCAGGTCCGGCCCGGCGCCCTCGACCTTGACGTCCACGGTCACCGCGTTGTCGGACTCGTCCGGGTCCGGGCCGCCGTGCAGGATCACCGCGGTGATGGAGCCGGCCGAGCCGACCCCGGCACCCTTGCGGGTCAACGGGAAGAACCAGTCGACGTCCTCGCCGGCACGGATGGTGTCACCCTCGATGCCACAGAGGATCCAGCCGTCCTCGCGCGGGTTGCAGCCACTCTCGTCGATGTCGACGAGGTCGGTCTTCAGCTTGCTGATGTCGAGGGCGACGAGCACGTTCTTCGCGTCCACGTCGCTCTTGTTCAGCAGCGAGACGCTGGCGTCCTTGCCCGGCGCGCCGACCGCGATCGTGGTGCCGGTCGCCTTGATGGCGAGGTCGGCGCTGTCGTCCGCCAGAGCCGGCGCGGCGAAGCTGCCGGCCGCGAGGACACCGGCGGCACCGGCACCCAGGTACGCGGCAGCCCGGTTACGGAAAATCATCTGAGGTGTCTCCCCCGTGGGGTAAAGGAAACGTACGGGCGGGGACGTTAGCGGTCAGCGATCACCCGCGCCACCCTGCATCACACCCGTCGCAAGCTGCTCAGCTAATGGCAACTTAAGGATTGTCCGGATTGATGGGTCTTGCTACCTGGTCACGCCCGGCCACCTGACCGGAGCGGCCCGGCGCTTCAAACCGGACGGATGATCCACCCGAGCCGTTCGGCTGACAACCGACCGAGTCACCACTGTGACGCAACGCCCGAACCACAGTGACCCATAGTGATATCTCACCGCCATGAGCCCCACCCACCCCACGCCGCCACCCGCCGGCAGCCGGCAGCCGGCAGCCGGCAGCCGCTGGGGCGGCCCAAGATGCCGCAAGTCGCGCCGTCCCCTCGACCGGATCGCACGGGATGCCGCAAGTCGCGCCGTCCCGTCGACCGGAAAGGGCCAAGATGCCGCAACTCGCGCTTGCGGCGGCTAGATCAGGCGGTCCAGGCACCGATCGGCGTCGGTTTCGACTGGTCGAGATTGGGCGTCGGTCAGCTCGCCTCGACCAGGGGCAGCGAACGGCCGGCACCGCCGCCGGGCAGGGCGATCGACGAGAAGTGCGAGACCACCCGGTCGTCGCTCGGGTCGTCGGCGGGCGTGTGGTGCACGGCCAGTCTGTTGTAGAGCGTGTCGCGCTGGGCGGGGATCCGGTCGGCGGAACGGATCATCCCGATCAGCTCGTGCAGGTTGGACCGGTGTCGGGCCCCCGCCGAGGAGATGACGTTCTCTTCCAGCATGATCGAGCCGAGGTCGTCCACACCCATGTGCAGCGCCAGCTGACCGACGTCCTTGCCGGTGGTCAGCCAGGACGCCTGCAGGTGCGGCACGGTCTCGAAGAACAGCCGGGCCACCGCCACCAGCCGCAGGTACTCCAGGGTCGTCGCCTGGGTGCGGCCCTTGAGGTGGTTGTTCTCCGGCTGGTACGTCCACGGGATGAAGGCCCGGAAGCCCTGCGTACGATCCTGCACCTCGCGGATCATCCGCAGGTGCTCGATCCGCTCGGCGGCCGTCTCGCCGGTCCCCATCATCATCGTCGCGGTCGACTCGACGCCCTGCCGGTGCGCGAGCTCCATGACCTCCAGCCAGCGCTCTCCCGATTCCTTCAACGGCGCGATCGCCGTACGGGGTCGCTGCGGCAGCATCTCAGCGCCCGCACCAGCGATCGAGTCCAGTCCGGCGGCCTTGATCCGGGCGATCGCCTCGTCCAGGCTCACCCCGGAGACCTTCGCCATGTGCAGGATCTCGCTCGGCCCGATCGAGTGGATCGCGAGCTGCGGGTACGCCTGCTTCACCGAGGAGAACAGCTCCTCGTAGTACTCCACGCCGTAGTCCGGGTGGTGGCCGCCCTGGAGCATGACCTGGGTGGCGCCCAGCTCGACCGCCTCGCCGCAGCGACGCAGGATCTCCTCGGTCGGGTGGGTCCACCCTTCCTTGTGCTTCGGTGCCCGGTAGAAGGCACAGAACCTGCACGCCGTCACGCAGACGTTCGTGTAGTTGATGTTGCGGTCGATCAGGTACGTGACGATGTTGTCCGGGTACCGCCGCCGACGGACCGCGTCCGCCGCCTCGCCGAGGGCGTGGAAGGGGGCGTCGGTGTAGAGCAGCAGGGCCTCCTCGGGCGTGATGCGCCCGCCGTCTGCGCCGCGCTGCAGGATGTCGTCGATCTCCCGAATCACCGTCACGCCCCCGAGGGTACGCCGACCACCCGCCCAGCTCCCACGGGTGTTCCGCGCCGTGACGCGTCCCGCACCCGCTCCCCGAACATGCAGATCTTGGACAGTTCCCGTTAGGCGCTAACGGGAACTGTCCAAGATCTGCGACGACCGAGAATCCTGCACGGTAAGTGGCGCGGCGGGAGGGTGCCGCCGATCGAGGACGGGCGGCAGGGGCAGGGGTCCGGTGGACGCCGGGCGATCGCGCGCCCTCTGCCACCAACCGGCCCAGCCGGACGTCGCCTGCTACCACGGCGTGTAGAACTAAATGTTCTACACGTCACGCGTCGTAGTCGATGGCGAGGGTGTCGGTGAGCGGGCTGGACTGGCAGGTCAGCACGTAACCGGCGGCCACCTCGTCGGGCTCCAGGGCGTAGTTGCGGGCCATCTCCACCTCACCGGAGACGACCTTGGCCCGGCAGGTCGAGCAGACCCCGCCCTTGCAGGCGTACGGCAACTCGCCGCGGACCTTCAGCGCCGCGTCCAGCACGCGTTCGTCGCGGCGCATGCTGAAGCTCGACGAGCGTCCGTCGAGCATGATCGTCACATCGGTACCACCGGACGCGTCGTCCGTCCGGCGCACCGGCTCGGGCGGCGCGTCGACGTGGAACAGCTCGGTGTGCACCGCCGACTCCGCGACACCCCGCGCGGTGAGCACCGCACGAGCGTCCACCACCAGTCCGTACGGGCCGCAGAGGAACCACTCATCGATCGCCTCGCCGGGCACGATGGTCTCCAGCAGCCGACCCAGCCGCTCCGCGTCGATCCGACCCGACAGCAGCGCCGAATCGCCCTGTTCCCGAGAGAGCACATGCACCAGGTGCAGCCGGGTCGGGTAGCGGTCCTTCAGGTCGGCCAGTTCCTCGGCGAACATCACGCTGCCGGCCGTCCGGTTGCCGTACACCAGCGTGAAGGTGCTGGCCGGTTCCACGGCAAGTGCGGTGGCGACCAGCGCCAGCACCGGGGTGATGCCCGAGCCGGCGACCACCGCGCCGTAGCGGCGGGCCCGGTCCGGTGCGAAGGCCGTGGTGAAGTGCCCCAGCGGCGGCAGCACCTCGATGGTGTCGCCGTGCCGCAGCGCCCCGCAGGCGTAGCCGGAGAAGGCCCCGCCCGGGATCTCCCGCACGCCGATCCGCAACCGCCCGTGCCGCGCCAGGTCCGCCGGGGTGGAGCAGATCGAGTAGGAGCGACGGACGTCCCCGCCGCCGTCACTCTCCGCCGCACCGGCTGCCGCCGGCAGGCGTACGGTCAGGTGCTGGCCGGCGCGGAAGGCGAAGGTCTCGCGCAGTTCCTCCGGCACCCCGAAGGTGATCGCGACGGCGTCGGCGGTGAGCCGGTCCACGGCGACAACGGGCAGCGGGTGGAACACCGGCCGGCGGCGGACCGGGCGGGTGATGGTGACAGTCACAGGGCCTTCACATGGTCGAAGGGTTCGGCGCAGGAGCGGCAACGCCACAGCGCCTTGCACGCGGTCGAGCCGAAGCGGCTGAGCTGCTCGGTCTCCGGCGACCCGCAGCGTGGGCAGCGCACCGCCAGGGTGAGCGGAACGACGCCGTCGCGCCGGACCGGGGCGGGCGGGGCGATGCCGGCAGCGGCCAGCTTGGCCCGTCCGGCGTCACTGATCCAGTCGGTGCTCCAGGCCGGGCTGTGCACCGTACGCACCTCGGCGTCCGGATGACCGGCGGCGGCCAATGCGCGCCGGATGTCGGCGCGGATGACGTCCATCGCCGGGCAGCCGGTGTAGGTGGGGGTGATCGTCACCACCACCCGGCCGGTGGCCGGGTCCTCCTGCACCGACCGGAGGATGCCGAGATCGTCGATGGTGACCACCCGGATCTCGGGATCCACCACCGCCGCCACGGCCTGCCGTGCTCTGCTCATCGGTTCACCAGCGTGCCCCGGGGTGGGCGCGATGCACCACCTGCATTTCCGCGAGCAGGTACGACAGGTGTTCGGTGTGCACCCCGTCGCGCCCGCCGGCCGGCGTCCAGCCGACCTCGGGGACGGTAAGCGTCGCCTCGGCGAGCACAGCGGTGACGGTGTCGTCGAACTCGGACCGCAGGGTCGCCGGGTCGACCGGCGCGTCCGGCCGGGCGGCGAACAACTCGTCGGCGTACGGCCAGATCTGGTCGACGCCGGCCTGCATCCGCCGGTGCGACTCCTCGGTCCCGTCGCCCAGCCGCCTCACCCACAGCGCGGCGTGGTCCAGGTGGTACGCGGACTCCTTGCGGGCCTTGCCGCCGATGGCGGCCAACCGCTCGTCCGGGCAGCCGGCCAGGGCGGTGTAGAGCGGCACCTGGTACGCCGACAGGACGAGCAGCTTCGCCATGGTCACCGCGAAGTCACCGTTCGGCAGCTCGACCAGCAGGCAGTTGCGGAACTCCCGGTCGTCGCGCAGGTACGCCAACGCGTCCTCGTCCCGGCCGGCGCCCTCCAGCTCGCCCGCGTACGACAGCAGGAGCCGGGCGGCACCGAGCTGGTCCAGGGCGATGTTGGACAGCGCGATGTCCTCCTCCATCTCCGGTGCCCGGGTGCTCCACTCGGCCAGCCGCTGCGCCGCGATCAGCGCGTCGTCGCCGAGGGCGAGGGTGAAGGGGAAGAGCTCGCTCACAGGTGTGCCACCCCGTCGGGTACCTCATAGAAGGTGGGGTGGCGGTAGACCTTGTCGGCGGCCGGGTCGAAGAAGGCGTCCTTCTCATCCGGGCTGGAGGCGGTGATGGCACTTGCCGGCACCACCCAGATCGACACGCCCTCCTGACGTCGGGTGTAGAGGTCACGGGCGTTACGCAGGGCCAGTTCCGCGTCGGGCGCATGCAGGCTGCCGACGTG
Organism: Micromonospora sp. C51; assembly: GCF_018070435.1. Taxonomy (NCBI): domain Bacteria; kingdom Bacillati; phylum Actinomycetota; class Actinomycetes; order Micromonosporales; family Micromonosporaceae; genus Micromonospora; species Micromonospora sp. C51. The sequence continues at coordinate 26,010 of NZ_JAGPXQ010000031.1, forward strand.
GGTGTGCGCCAGCCCGCGCCGGGCCCGGACGAAGACCTCCCAGAGCGGGGTGTGTTGCCGGCTCACGCTGCCACCTTTTCCTTTTCCTTCACCGCACGCTTGGCGGCGTACGCGGCGGCTGCCTCGCGCACCCAGGCGCCCTCGCTGTGCGCGCGCCGCCGGTGCTCCATCCGCTGCCGGTTGCACGGCCCGTTGCCCTTGATCACCCGCATCAGCTCGTCGTAGTCGGGCTGGGTGAAGTCGTACGCCTGGCGCTCGTCGTTCCAGCGCAACTCCGGGTCGGGAAGGCGCAGCCCGAGCGCTTCGGCCTGGCCGACGCACATGTCCACGAAACGCTGGCGCAGCTCGTCGTTTGAGAACCGCTTGATCTTCCAGGCCATCGACTGGGCGGAGTGGGTGGAATCGCCGTCGGGTGGGCCGAACATGGCCAGGGACGGGTACCACCAGCGGTCCACCGAGTCCTGGGCCATCGCCTTCTGCGCCGCGGTGCCGTGCGCCAGGGTGTGCAGGATCTCGTAGCCCTGACGCTGGTGGAAGGACTCTTCCTTGCAGACCCGGATCATGGCGCGGGCGTACGGGCCGTAGGAGCAGCGGCACAACGGCACCTGGTTGACGATCGCGGCACCGTCCACCAACCAACCGATCGCGCCGACGTCTGCCCAGCTCAGCGTGGGGTAGTTGAAAATCGAGCTGTACTTCTGCCGACCATTGAGCAGCAGGTCGACCAGCTCGTCCCGGCTCACGCCGAGAGTCTCGGCGGCGGCGTAGAGGTAGAGACCGTGTCCGGCCTCGTCCTGCACCTTGGCCAGCAGGATCGCCTTGCGCTTGAGGGACGGAGCGCGACTGATCCAGTTGCCCTCCGGCTGCATGCCGATGATCTCGGAGTGGGCGTGCTGGGCGATCTGCCGGATCAACGTCCGCCGGTACGCCTCCGGCATCCAGTCACGGGGCTCGATCTTCTGGTCGGCGTCGACGACCTCGGCGAAGTAGGCGGCGAGGTCGCTGCCCGGCTCGGCGGCGGCGCGGCCGCGTTCCGCGGCCGCGCGCAACGCCGCCTCCGCGGCCTCGACCTCACCGAGCAGGCCGCCGGGCGCGTCCTCGCCCGGGAAGTCATTGCCATACATGTCCCCAGTGTTACAGCTGAGGGTAAGAGACGCCAGGGGGTGTCACACAAATTCGAAGCACCCCACCGTCACCCCCCGATCGCGGTCCGTGGGGCAGGTAACTATGAGTTAGGTCACGAATCAGCGACAAATCCTCGCAACGACCACATAGCGGTTCGTTATCCCGCCTTCACGGCGAGTTGCCCGGTGTCGTGTCCTGGCGTATTGCCGATCCGCACGTAGACTTCCCCCGTCACACCGATCGGCTGTAGACGATCGCCAGCTCAGGCAGCTTCCCCCGGCCCGGCGATCGGCCACCGGTCAGTCCTGGCAACAAGCCGGTCCCCCCGGCCCCGACATCTGGAGCTCACCCGCTCATGCGATCTCGCGTGACCATGGTGCTCGCCGCGACGGCGGTACTGCTCGGCGGCGTCATGCTGGTGCCGGCCGCGTACGCCCGGCTTTCCGCTGGTGAGGCGGAGGCCGCCGCGGAGAGCGTCGCCGCGCCCACACCCGCGCCACCGCCGCCGCCGACCCTTGCCGCCGGCAAGGTCTCGGTGAACTTCAAGGGCGAGTTCTTCTCCTGGGCGCTGCTGGACCGGGAGACCGACCAGCTCGCCGGCTCCAAGAACATGGCCGCGACCAGCTCGACCGAGTCGATGCTCAAGGCCTGGATCGTCGCCGACTACCTGCGCCAGCTCGGTGACAAGGAGCCGCCCGCGTCGATGAAGAAGGCGGCCAGCACGGCCATCCGGGACAGCAACGACGACGCGGCCAACCGGGTCTACGCCGCTGCGGGCGGTTCCTACCGCGCGCCCGGGAACGGGCGGCCCGGCCCGGTGGTCCAGCGGGCGATCAAGCTGTGCGGCCTCACCGACACCAAGCCCGGCAACGTCAAAGGCTACGAGGGCTGGTGGAGCTTCACCCGGATGTCCCCGCGCGACGCGGTACGCCTGGGCGACTGCATCGCCGACGGCACCGCCGCCGGCCCGAAGTGGACGAAGTGGCTGATCAGCGAGATGAGCAAGGTTCGGGGCAGCACCGAGCCCGAGGACCAGAAGCCCCGGGAGGGCGGCGGCCGGTGGGGCATCATCGACGGCCTGCCGGAGTCGATCACCAGCCAGGGCCCGGTCAGCATCAAGAACGGCTGGACCTTCCTCAACTACGACGGCAACTGGCACGTCAACTGCCTTGCCGTGACTGAGAAGTGGAGCCTCGCGGTGATGCTGCGTTACCCCCGGCAGAGCGGGCTCGACTACGGGGCGGACGTCTGCGCGAGCGTCGCCAGCCAGTTGGTGACGCCGCAGCCCGGCGGTGCCCTCAAGGTGCCCCAGCAGCCGATCGGAAAGCTCTGATGGCCGGCCGCAGCCGCAACGGCGAGACATCGCCGCTGCGTCTTATCGCCATCGCCGCCGTACTGATCGGGCTGGTCCTGGTCTCGCTGCGCCTGCTGCCCGGATCGCCCTTCGAGTCCACGGCCGCCGCCCAGTGGGGTCGGGGTGAGTCACCAACGGCCCGGGACGGGGCCCGGACCGACCGAAGCGTACGGCCGTCGCCGTCGCCCAGTCCCTCGCCGGAGCCCGAGCCACTGCCGTTCGAGGCGAAAGAGATCGACCTGGACATCGACGGCTGGTACGCGTGGAGCGTGCTGGACCGCCGTTCGGGAGAGATCATCGGCTCGGACAACATGGACGAGACCAGCACCACCGCCTCGCTCATCAAGGCCTGGATCGTCGCCGACTACCTGCGCCGTACCGCCGACGCCGGGCAGACCCCGAGCGACGCGAAGCTGGACGACCTGACCCGGATCATCCGGGACAGCGACAACACCCGCACCGAGCAGCTCTACACCCAGATCGGCCGGTCGGCCTCGATCAAGCGGCTGTTGTCCACCTGCGAGCTGACCGACAGCAAGGTGTCAAGCGATCTCGGCTGGAGCCGTACCGAACTCTCCCCCCGGGACACCGCCCGGCTCGGCAACTGCATCGCCGACGGCACCGCCGCCGGCCCGAAGTGGACCAAGTGGCTGATCAGCGAGATGCGTCAGGTACGCGGTGCCGGCGACTTCGGCATCCGTAAGGCGTTCCCGGCCGCCGAGGCGAAGAAGATCGCCATCAAGAACGGCTGGGTCGACCGCACCCGCGAGCAGGAGATCCACGTCAACTGCCTGGCGATCGGCGACACCTGGACGATGGGCGTGATGCTCCAGTACCCGATCAACAAGGGCTACGAGTACGGCATGAAGAACTGCGAGAAGATCACCGAGGCCCTCCTCACCACCAGCCCGTGAGCCTGCCGGACCCGCGGCTCAGCGGGTGAAGAAGGCGGGGCCGGTGGGGGGCAGGGGCGGGGTTTCGCCGTGGGCGGCGGCGCGGCGGGCGAACTCGCGGATGCCGGCGACCTGACGTTCGCCGAGGGAGAAGTCCAGGGCGCGGAAGTACTCCGCGAGCGTGCTCGCGTCGAACGGCTCCCACCGGGCCGCCGACTCGGCAACCTGGTCCAGTTCGGCCAGGCACAGGTCACGCGACCGCAGGAACGCCTCGTGCACCTCCTTGACCAACCCGGGATGCGCTGCGGCGAAGTCGCGGCGGACCGCCCAGACGGCGAAGACCATCGGCAGTCCGGTCCACTCCCGCCATGCCTGACCCAGGTCGGTCACGGTCAGCCCCTGCCGGGGTGCCTCGTACATCGCCCGCAGCGCCACGTCGCCGATCAACACCGCGGCGTCGGCCTCCAGCAGCATCTGGGTCAGGTCCGGCGGACACCTGAAGTACTCCGGGCGGACCCCGTACCGCTCGCGCAGCAGCAACTGGGCAAGCAGCACTCCCGTCCGCGAGGTCGAGCCCAGCGCCACCCGTGCGCCGTCGAGGTCGGCCAGCGGCCGGGTGCTCACCAGATTGACCGACAGCACCGGCCCGTCGCTGCCCACGGCCAGGTCGGGCAGGAGCAGCAGCTCGTCGGCGTGCTTGAGGTACTCGACGAAGGTGATCGGCCCGATGTCCAGGTCACCGGCGACGAGTTGGGCGCTGAGCCGGTCCGGCGAGTCCTTGCGCAGGTCGACGTCGAGCAGGGCACCGGAGCGCATCAGCCCCCAGTAGATGGGCAGGCAGTTGAGAAACTGGATGTGCCCCACGCGGGGGCGGGCGAGGCGCTCGACCATGCCCCGACCGTATCCCCACCGCCCGTGACCTGCTCAGCCGGACGTCGTGGAAGTGGCCAACCCCGCACCTGCCGGCCCGGCTTGCGGTGGCCCGACGTCCACCGGCTCGGCTCCCGCCGGCCCGGTCTGCGCGGGGCCTTCCGGGTTCCGCAGTTGCCCGATGCGGGAGCGCTCGGCCCGCACCGTTCGGCGGACCGGCACCACGAAGCCGAGCAGCACCAGCAGCCCGGCCGCCCCACAGCCGACGATCAGCGGGCGAGGTTCGGTCAGCTCCAGGAGCAGACCACCGACCAGGTAACCGAACATTGCCGCCCCCTGCACCGCGGCACCCACGGCGGCGAAGGCCCGCCCGCGGGCCGCCTCGGGTACCCGCCGCGCCACCACCACGTTGTGGAAGACGTTGTCGCCGCCGTTGCAGAGGCCGCCGAGCAGCCAGAGCGGCACCAACAGCGGAGCCGTGGGCACCGTCACCGAGAGCAAGACCGCCGCGCAACAGCCGCCGAGCAGCAGTAGGCCACCCTGTACCAGGGCACCGTCGTCGGTGAACCGCCCGGCCACCCGGGCGAAGATCCAGGCACCGGCGAGCACACCGAGCGTCCAGGCCCCGGTCACCAGGCCGTACACGGAGGCAGACGCGCCGAGGGTTTCGCGTACGTAGAAGACCTCGATGACGTTGATCGCGCCGACGGCCGCGATCACGCCGGCCAGGGTCGCCACCATCGCCACCAGCAGCGGATCCCGCCGGAGCCGCCAACCTCGTGCTGCCTTGACGTCGCGGTCCGCGACCGCCGCGCCCACCGAAGGACTGCCGGGCATCGCTGCCCGCCGCACACCGCCCCTGCGGGTACGCACGAGCAGGCCGGCGACGACGAGCGGCAGATAACCGCTTGCGGCGATCAGCAGCGGTACCCGGGAACCGAAGCCGCCCACCAGGAACCCGGCCATGGCCGGTCCGGTCAGCACACCGAGCATGCCGGCGGTCTGGTTGAGTGCGGTGGCCCTGGGCAGATCGGTGGGGAGGACCATGGCGGGGACCAGTGCGGCGAGCACCGGCTGGGCGACTGCCAGGCCGCTGGCGAGCAGCGCGACCAGCCCCACGACCAGCAACGGATGGTCGGCGTACGCCAGCGCTAGGCAGATCACCGACTGGGCCAGACCGGCTCCGACCAGCAGCGTCCGGCTGTCCACCCGATCGGCGAGCCGACCGGTCAGCGGGGCGAGCACCACGAGCGGCAGCGTCGCCGCCAACAGCATCCCCGCGACGGCACGGCCACCTGCACCGGACGACTGGAGGGTCAGCGTCAGCGTGGTCGCCGCGAGGAACTGCCCGCAGGTGGCGAGACCACGGGCGGCGGTGGCCAGGGCGACGTCGGCCCACCGCGACTCGCCAGATGTGAAGGACATACTTCGAAAGTAATGCTTCATATCTGGTTGACGCAAGCAGGTCAGGCCAGCGGCAGCGCCCGGTACTGGACGGCCACCCGGCGCGCGCCCGGCGGCGGATCGGTCCGGGTACGTTTGCGGTACGGCCGGAGCAGGGCCGTCACCGCCTCGTTCAACTCCGCCAGCTCCTCGGCGGTGAGCAGCAACAACGACTCGCTGAGAATCGCGCTGCGATACCACTCCTCGGATTCGTCCGGAGCCCGGCGCAGCCAGTCCCGGCTGCGCTCCAGTTCCCGGGCCAGAAAAACCTCGACCAGGGTCTGCTCGGCGTCGCGTACCGACGGGTCGGCGTCCCGGCCGGCGTCGATCGTCCACGACTGGATCGCGGCACGCCACAGTCGCTCGCGGGCGTCCCCCCGGCTCGGCGCCTGCTCCACCAAGCCGAACCTGGCCAGTGCCCGCAGGTGGTAACTGGTCGCGCTCGGCGACAGGCCCACCACCTCCGCGCACTCGGTGGCGGTCACCGCGCCCTCGGTCGTCGCCAGGTGTTCCATGATCGCGAGCCGGGCCGGGTGAGCGAGTGCCCGCAGCGTCTGCGGGTCGCTGATCGTCACCCGGGGCGGCTCGGGGTTCGCCTGCGTCATGTCCCCATGATCCCCGGCCGGGAGGAAAACCGGTTGTCCACGGCGCGCCCTCCAGTAGGCTGTTCGTTCCGCCCGACGGCCGCGGTGAGTAGCACCGCAGCGGACGTCCCCGCGCCGACCCACGAGTCGGAAACGCGAGCGGCAGCCTTCTTCCCGTGTCGAGGAGTCCGTGGATGAGCCTGCACGCCGAAAAAATCTCCCAGCCAGCCGCGCTGGACGACGAACTGACCGCCGAACGGGCGCACCTGACCCGCTCGCGGGCGGCGCTGCACCGGATGCGGGAACGCGCCGAAGCGCTCTTCGCCACCGGCGACAAGGTGGCCGGGGACGCGTACACCGCCGAGCAGCTCGGCCGGCACCTGGCCCGGCGGGTCGCCGAACTCGCCGACGACCCGCGCACCCCGCTCTTCTTCGGTCGGCTCGACTTCGGCGAGGCGGATGCCGAACATGCCGGCCGCCGCTACCACGTCGGCCGCCGGCACGTCACCGACGAGCAGGGCGAACCGTTGGTGCTGGACTGGCGGGCGCCGGTCTCGCGCGCGTTCTACCGGGCCAGCGCCCGCGATCCGCAGGGCCTGGCGGTGCGCCGCCGGTTCGGTTTCAACGACGGCAAGCTGACCAGCTTCGAGGACGAGCACCTGGACCGGGGCGAGGAACTGGGCACGGCCAGCCGGATCCTCACCGCCGAGATCGAGCGTCCCCGGGTCGGGCCGATGCGGGACATCGTCGCCACCATCCAGCCTGAGCAGGACGAACTCGTCCGGGCCGACCTGGCCGACTCGATCTGCGTGCAGGGTGCCCCGGGCACCGGCAAGACCGCCGTCGGGTTGCACCGGGCGGCGTACCTGCTCTACCTGCACCGGGAGCGGCTGCGACGGTCGAAGGTGCTGGTCGTGGGCCCGAACCGGGCCTTCCTCGGCTACATCGCGGCGGTGCTGCCCGCGCTCGGTGAGGTCGAGGTGGAACAGTCCACCGTGGAGGACCTGGTCGACCGGGTGCCGGTACGCGCGGTGGATCCACCGGTCGTGGCCACGCTCAAGCACGACGCCCGGATGGCCGAGGTGCTGCGCCGGGCCGTGGACGCGTACGTCGGCGAGCCGGCGGAACCGGTGCTCGTCTCCGATGGCTCGTTCCGCTGGCGGATCGGGCTGGAGCCGCTGCACCGGCTGGTCCAGGACACCCGCGCAGAGCGCCTGCCGTACGCCGTCGGGCGGGACCGGGTCCGGGCCCGGGTGGTCGGACTGCTGCAACGGCAGGCCGAGGCGCGGCGCGCGGAGTCGCCGAGCGACGCGTGGCTGCGCCGGATGAGCCGGTCGAAACCGGTCGCCGGGTTCCTGGACGCCGTGTGGCCCGCGCTCACGCCGGACGGCCTGCTGCACGCGCTGTACACCGAACCGGACCGGCTCGCACGGGCCGCTGACGGCCTGCTCACTGTCGACGAGCAGCGGCTGCTGACCAGCGCCGGTTCCGGCCGTCCCACCACCGGGACCGGGTTGGGACGGACGGCAAAGGCGACCCGGTGGACGGCCGCCGACACCGTGCTGATCGACGAGGCAGCCGGCCTGCTCGAACGACCGGCCGGGTACGGACATGTCGTGGTGGACGAGGCCCAGGACCTCTCAGCGATGCAGTGCCGGGTCATCGCCCGACGCAGTGAGCACGGCTCGCTCACGCTCCTCGGCGACCTGGCTCAGGCCACCGCACCGTGGGCGGCCAGCGACTGGCGGGACAGCCTGCGCCACCTGGGCAAGCCAGACGCGACGGTGGTGCCGTTGACCATCGGATTCCGGGTGCCCGCCGCCGTGCTGGCCTTCGCCAACCGGCTGCTTCCGGCGCTGGCTGTCGACGTGCCGCCGGCCGAGTCGCTGCGCAGCGACGGCGCGCTTACGGTGCGTACCGTCAGCGATCTCGCGGCCGCGACGGTGGCCGAGGTGCGGACGGCGCTCACGCACGAAGGTTCGATCGCCGTCGTCGCCGCCGACGAGACCGTGGACGGGCTGCGGGCGGCGCTGGCCGAGGCGGGGGTGGAGACCGCGACCGCCGACGGACCGGCCGGGACGCGCGTCACGGTGATGCCCGCGACCCTGGTCAAGGGTCTGGAGTACGACCACGTCATCGCGGTCGAACCGGCCGCCATCGCGACCGCCGAGTCACGCGGCCTGAACCGGCTGTACGTGGTGCTCACCCGGGCGGTGTCCCGGCTGTCCGTGCTGCATGTCGCGCCGCTGCCCGCACCGCTCGGCTGATCTCGACCGGCGGGACCGGAGTCGCCGGTTCAGTTGACGTTCCCCCGGTTTCCACCCCGAACAGCGGTGGGCCGGTGCCACCATGCCGAGAAGGGCGGCCGGCCGGTGGTCGCCGCAGGTCGGAAAGGGGTGGCCGTGGTCAGCGTCGCAGCGGGTACGCCCTGTTGGGCCGACCTGGCGACGCCGGGGCTCGACGCGGCCCGACGGTTCTACCCGGAACTGTTCGGCTGGACCGGCCGGGTCGACCCCGAGCCGGAGGCCGGCGGGTACACGGTCTTCCTGCTGGGCGGCCGGGCGGTGGCCGGGGCGGGCCCGCCGGCCGTGCCGGACCAGGTGCCGATCTGGTCGACGTACGTGGCCACCGACGACGCGGATCTGGTCGCCGGCCGGGTGGAGCGGGCCGGTGGACAGGTGGTGGTGCCGCCGTTCGAGGTCTTCGACCGGGGTCGGATGGCGGTCTTCACCGATCCCGCCGGAGCCGCCTTCAGTGTCTGGCAGCCGATGGCCTTCGCCGGGGCCGAGGTGTTCGACGTGCCCGGTGCGATGAGTTGGACCGAACTGGTGACCCCCGATCCGGGCGGGGCCCGGATCTTCTACGAGCTGGTCTTCGGCTGGCAGCCGGAGGAGGAGCCGATGGGCCAGGTCGCGTACACCGGGTGGCGGCTCGGTGATCGGCTGGTGGCGGGCATGATGCCGCCGCTCAGTGGCGGGTTTCCGGCCGACTCACCGGCCTACTGGGCGCTGTACTTCTCGGTCGTCGACGCGGACGCCACCGCCGCCCGCGCCGCTGAACTGGGCGGCACCATCCTGGTGCCACCGCGCGACGTACCCGCCGGCCGCCTCACCGCCCTCCGCGACCCCCACGGTGCCCTGTTCCACGTCATCGCCCTGGCCGGGACGCGCTGACCGCCAGCGAGGTGTCGGATCCGGGTGCGACCCTCGGACCGCCCCGCCCATCATCGACGGAACCGGAGCGTACGCATGACCAGCATTCCACCGGGAAGGCCGGCCTGGGTCGACCTGTTCACCAGCGATCCCGCCGCGGCGGCCGGCTTCTACGCGCCGCTGTTCGGCTGGGCGGTCGCCGAGGCGACCGGCGAACCGCCAACCGGCCGTCTCGTCTTCCACCAGCAGGGCAGACCGGTCGCCGGCGCTGGCCCGACCGACGACGGGCAGCCTGCCTGGACGCCCTACCTGGCCACCGAGGACGTCGACACGGCCTGCGAACGCGCGACGGCCACCGGTGGGCGGCTCCGCTCGGGTCCCGTCGAAGTGTCCGGCTCCCGTCGCTCGGCGGTGCTCACCGACCCGGCCGGCGCGTCGTTCGGGGTGTGGCAGTCGCTGGGCCTCTCCGGGGCGGAGGTCTTCGACGTGCCGGGGGCGCTGACCTGGGCCGAGCTGACCACCCGGGAGCCCGACCGGGCCAAGGAGTTCTACGGTGCGGTCTTCGGCTGGACGGCCGACGACCAGCCGATGGATCTGGTCACCTACACCACCTGGCAGCGCGACGGCCAGCAGGTGGCCGGAATGATGCCGATGGTCGGCGAGGAGTGGGGCGACCTGCCGTCGCACTGGATGGTCTACTTCGCGGTCACCGACACCGACGCGGTGGCCGACGAGGCGCAGCGACTCGGCGGCAGCGTGTCCGTCCCGCCGACCGACCTGCCCCGGGGCCGGTTCGCGGTGCTGACCGACCCGCAAGGGGCGTTCTTCTCCATCCTCGGCCCGGTGCCCGCCCCCGCCTGACTCGCCCTGCGTCCGGACTACTGCCGCCTGGGGCGTACCGGCACCACGAGCGGTCCGTGCTCACCGTCGACGACCCGGACGCTGGCCCGGTAGTGCTCGGCGAGCAGCCGGTCGGTGAGCACCTCCCGGGGGGTACCGACCGCGGCCACCCGACCGGCGGCGAGCAGCACCATGCGGTCGGCGTACTCGCCGGCGATGGAGAGGTCGTGCATGGTGGCCAGCACCGTCAGGCCGTGCGTCCGACGTAGCTGGTCGACCAGTTCGAGGACCTCCTGCTGATGGCCGATGTCGAGGGCGCTGGTGGGCTCGTCGAGCAGCAGCAGGGTGGCGCCCTGGGCCAGCGCCCGGGCCAGGAAGACCCGCTGCCGCTCACCGCCGGAGAGGGTGGCCAACTCCCGGGCGTGGAAGCCGGCGAGGTCCAGCCGGTCGAGCACCTCGTGCACCACAGCCAGGTCGGTGGCGGACTCCCGGCCCAGTGGCGGGATGTACGGGTTACGACCGAGCAGCACGTAGTCCAGCACCGCCATGCCGGGCGGTACGACAGGCGACTGGGCGACCGTGGCCACCACCCGGGCCCGTTCCCGGCGGCGCAGCTCGTTCAGTGGCGTACCGAAGAGGCGGACGGCGTCCGGTGCGGGGAGCAGGCCGCCGACGGCGCGCAACAACGTCGACTTCCCCGCGCCGTTGGGGCCGATCACCGTGACCCACTCGCCGGTGGCGACGGTCAGGTCGACGCCCGCGAGGATCGGCGTACCGTCCAGGCTGATCCGCAGGTCGCGCAGGTCGACGGCGGGCGCGGCCGACGAGTCGCTCATGTCAGCACCCGCCGGGCGGAGCGCAGCACCACCACGAAGAACGGGCCGCCCAGCAGCGCGGTGACCACCCCGATCGGGATCTCCTGCGGTGCGGCGGCGGTCCGCGCCACCACGTCGGTCAGCGCCAGGAAGGCACCCCCGAACAGCAGCGACAGCGGCAGGATCACCCGGTAGCTCGCCCCGGCGAGCATCCGTACGGTGTGCGGCACGATGATGCCGACGAAGCCGATCAGGCCGGAGGCGGAGACGGCGGCGGCAGTACCCAGCGAGGCGGCGGCGATCAGCAGGTACCGGGACCGCTGCGGGTGCAGGCCGAGGCTGGCCGCCTCGTCGTCGCCGACCGACAGCACGTCCAACTCCCGCCGGTGCAGCAGGATGATCAGGCTGGTCAGCAGGAAGTACGGCAGCACCAGCCGGACGTCCTGCCAGCCGGCGGTGGCCAGCCGCCCGAGCAGCCACGAGTACACCTGCTGGATGCTCTCCGCGTTTCGTTGCAGCAGGTACGTCTGCCCGGCGCTGAGGAACGCGGAGACGGCCACGCCGGCCAGGATCAGGGTGGCCGGGGAACGGCTGCGCCCACCGGCGGAGCCGAGCAGGTAGGTCATCGCCACCGCCCCGAGGGAGCCGACGAAGGCGGCCAGCGGGATGGTGACCGGCAAACCGCTCAACGCGCCGCCCGCGCCCACTCCCAGGGTCAGCACCACGGTGACCGCCAGCCCGGCCCCGGCCGCGACGCCGAGCAGGTACGGGTCGGCCAACGGGTTGCGGAACACTCCCTGGTATGCGCCACCGGCCAGGGCAAGCAGCCCACCGACCAGCAGACCCAGCACCGCCCGGGGCAGCCGTAGCTCCGTGACGATGGCGATCTCCCGCTCGGTCAACCCGCTGTCCAGGCGTACCCCGGGCAGCAGATTGAGCAGTTCGATCGCGACGCTGCCGGGCGGCAGGCTCACCGGGCCGAGCGAGACCCCGGCCACCAGCGCGACGAGCACGGCCAGCACTCCGGCCGCGAGCCAGCGTTTCCGCAGGCCCGCCGGCCGGGGCGGGGTGGCCGCCCCGGCCGACGCGACCGGGCGGCCGGGCTTCAGCACGTCGTGCATGACCCGGTCAGCGCCCGGCCATCGTCACTGGGACACCTTGGCGGTGGCGTCCACGATGGTCCGCAACAGGTCCACCACGCGCGGCCCCCACCGGGAGGCGATGTCGTCGTCGAGCTCCACGACCTGGTCCTGCTGCACCGCGGTGAGCGAGCCCCAGCCGCTGCGTGCCTTGACCGTCGCGGCACTCTGCTGGCAGCACTTGACGTCGGAGAGGAAGACGAAGTCCGGGTTGGCGTCGACGATGACTTCCTGGGACAGCTGCGGGTAGCCGCCGTTCTTTCCGTCGGCGTCGGCCGCGTCGGCGATGTTCTCCAGCCCGGCGAGGCTGTAGATCGAACCGATGAAGGTCTTGCTGGTGGCGGTGTACAGCTCCGGGCCCAGCTCGTGGAAGTAGGTGGGCGCCTCGGCTCGCTGCGGCACCTCGGCCACGATCTTCGCGATGTCGTCCTTCATCCGCTGGACCACGTCGGTCGCCGCGTCGGGGTTGCCGGTGAGCGTGCCCAGCTCGGTGATCTGCCGGTACGAGTCGTCGAGGGTCTGCGCCGCCGGAGTCTGGTAAACCGGGATCTTGAGCTTGGTGAGCTGATCGACGATCTTGTTGCGGTCGTCACTGAGCACCACCAGGTCGGGGTCCTTCGCGGCGACCGCCTCGGCGTTCGGCTGGTAGCCGGAGAGATCCGTCTTCGGTGCGTCCGCCGGGAAGTTGGACTGGTCGTCGACCGCGGTGACCTGCGGGCCGGCGCCGATCGCGAAGAGCATCTCGGTGGCCGTGGCCGACAGCGAGACGATCTTCTCGGGTCGCTGTTCCAGGGTCAGCGACCCGACGCTGACGGGGAAGGTGGCGGCGCTCGGGCTGCCGCCGGCGCTGGGGGTGTCGGTGGTCTTCTCAGCGCAGGCGCCGAGCGCGAGCGCAGCCGCCGCCAGGCTGGCGGCGAAGACCCGGGGGGTACGTCTGAACATCGGTCCTCCTGTCGGTCGAGGATGTGCTGCTTCGCCGACAGGGAGCCAGGGGCACCCGTCCGCGAGGCGCCCTTCCTCGAGAGCGCGGATCGCGACCGCGCCCCAGGCGACCTGGCTCGTCCCCGGTAACGGGGCATCACAGTTGCGGGACAGCGCCGGTGTCGCACCGGCTTCGCTGGAACGGGTCGGTAAGACCGTAGCGCACGTCGCGTCTGCGCCCCGTTGAGCAGGCCGGTGGCGCTGCCGGAGGCCCGGCGGTGAGCGCTGGGAGAAAGCCGGTCTGCCCGTTTGGTCCTGGAACGGGGCCCCGCGCGAGGGGATGGCGGGGCCCCGTCCGATTTCAGGAGGAGGTGATGGTGACGTTGTCCACAGCCGCTTCGACGAGGCTGGCGGTCGAGGTGTCCGCGGCCTCCACCAGGATCCGGATGGACTGGCCCGCGTACGGAGTGAGGTTGAGGTTCGACACCGTCCAGGCACCGTTGCGGTTGCTGGCCGCACCGGCCTGGGTGAGCAGCGCCGTGGTGCCGCCGCTGTGCACCACGCTGACCCGGAAGTAGTCCGCTGACGACGAGTTGGAGCCGTGCGCCAGGTACCACGCCAGCGACAGGGTCAACGTGCCGCTGGCTGGCAGTGCGACAGCCGGCGAACGGGCGCTTGTCACCCCGCCGTCGATGTCGTAGTCACCTGCTCCGCTGCCGGCCAGGCGGCCGGTCACCAGGTCGTTGCTGCCCGCGTACGGGGTGAGCTGCTTGGCCCCACTGGAGCTGGTGGCCTGCGCGGCGCCCCGTTCCCACTGCCCGGTGGTCGCGGTGTCGGTGCCGTTGGGGTTGGTCGTCCAGCCGGTCGAGGTCTCGAAGGTGTCCGACCAGACCGTGGTCCCTCCGCCACCGCTGCCGCAGTACTGGGCCTGCTTGCCGATGGCCCGGTACGGGCAGTCGGCGTACTCGGAGAGGATCAGCACCGCCTCGCGGTTGCGCGTGGTCTGCTGCGGGATGACCTCGTCGGGCGGGTAGAAGCCGCCGCCGGAGGCCGAGCCCGGATACAGCTCGAAGGTGTACGCCCAGATGCCGTGTGTCGCCCACATCCAGTCGATGCTGCTGCCGTCGGTGATGTACAGGTCGCTGGACTGCTGCGGAGTGAAGCCGTTGGTCGCCGCCATCTGCTGGCCGATGGTGGCGAAGGTGTTGTACTGGTCGGCGCTCATCCCCGGGGCGGTGTTGTTGTACGTGTAGCCGTACGGCCAGAGCACCAGCTCGGAGTAGGTGTGGAAGTCGATGTTGGCCTTGATCTGCTGCACGCCGCCGACGACCCGGCTGTTGACGAAGTTGCGCAGCGCCTGCGTCTCGGGGGCGGAGAACGCCGACGGGCCCCGGTAGGTGTCCGAGGAGGTGGAACCGGACGAGCCGCCGCAGCACCCGAAGTTGTAGCTCCAGTTCCGGTTCAGGTCGGTGCCGACGTACGACGATCCGCTGTTGGGTTGGCGGTTCTTACGCCACGACCGGTAGGAGCCGGTGGCGATGTCGTACTCGCTGCCGTCCGGGTTGACCGAGGGCACGACCCAGATCTCCCGGTTGTTGACCAGGCTGGTGATGCGGGAGTCGGCACCGTAGTTGTCGGTGAAGAGGTTGAGCAGGTAGAGCGCCATCTCGACGGTCAGATGCTCCCGGGCGTGCTGCTGCGCGTTGAACAGGATCTCCGGCTCGTCCTCGTCGGTGGCGACGTTGTCGGAGATCTTCACCGCGACCAGGTCACGGCCCTCGTACGAGCTCCCGATGCTGACCTTCCGCGCGAGCGTCGGATGATCGGCCACGACCTTGTTCACCGCCGCGATCATCTCCGGATAGTCGTGGTAGTTGGAGTCGGCCGACGGGAAGCCGAGGAGCCCGACGTCGCCTTCCGCCTGCCCCCGTTCGGTCGGCAGCGCGGCGATCGCCTCCAGCCGGAACCCGAGCCGGGTGATGGCGGCGGCTTCGGCTCGGGTGGCCGACACGTGCAGCACCCCGTGCTCGGAGTAGTCGATGGCGGCACCCGTACGGGCGACCGCGCTGCGGTCGGCGAGCGTCTTCGGGCCGAGCACCCGGTAGGGCACGGCGGCCGGTTGTTGGTCCCGGTTGGGCGCCGGTTCGGCGGAGACCGGTGGCGCGGCGATGGTGAGCAGGCCGAGCCCGGCGGCGACGATGAGCGCCAGGGCACGGCGGACGGGGATGGAACGGAAGGCCATGGACAACCTCCTGGAGGCGCGGGGATCCCCCGCTCGGTAGCGGACAGCCCACCACCTGTCACATGGTCATATCAATATCGATCGTTGTTTGGCTCATCCCAACCGGATACTCATGTCCGCGACATGCTCCCGTCGACCAGCACGCCACGTAACCGGAGACCACGTCGCCGGGGCAGTCAGCCCTTCTCGTCGGTGGGCCGGTCACCCGTCGCGCCGTCGGCCTGGTCGTCGCCGGCCAGGGCGGAGCGCAGCCGCTCCTTCTCCACGCGACGACGCTCGGCGGCGGCGGCCATCTCCTCGGCCATCTCGTCACGCCAGCCCTTGAGCAGGAAGAACGAGAGCGCTGCGGAGAACAGCAGCGCCAGGATCAACTTGAGGAAGATGTCCATGTCGACCGGCCAGAGGGCCGCCACCACGACCACGAACAGACCGATCCGGCCGAGCGTGTACTTGACCGCCGCACTCACGTTCGTTCGCTCCGCTCGCTCATATCGTCACTCTGCCTCAGCCGGTCCGGTTGGCCAGCCAGCGCACGCCGGGAAACCAGATCATCGCGTACACCACGGTGAACGTGGTCGCGGCGAGCACGCCGGACAGCAGCGGCGGCAGCGCCGTAGCCACACCGGCGACCAGCAGTCCGGAGACCACCGCCATCGCCACGGCCACCAGCGCGGCCACCACCCGGGGCGCCCCGAAATCCCACGCCCGGAAGTCCTCCCAGAACAGCCAGGCGGGCAGGATCACGGCGAGCCAGCCGTTGGCCTGGCCGAACTCACCGGCACCGAACCAGGCGAAGGCAACGTCGAAGAGCACCAGCACCAGCAGCCCGATGACCACCCCGGCCAGGCCGACACCCACCAGGTCACCCAGGGTCCGGATCCGCCCCTCGGCGTCCCGGCGGGGAAACGCGCTCTGCTGCTCGGTCATCGTCGTGCCAGGGTACGCGTCGGGTCAGGCCCAGACCTGCTGCGGCTCGGCCCGACGCTCGGCCAGCGCGGGGGCGGCGTCGTACTCGCGGACCACCTCGTAGCGGGTGTTGCGCTCGACCGGGCGGAACCCGGCGTCCCAGATGAGGTGCAGCAGGTCGTCGCGGTGCATGGTGTTCGGCGTGCCGTACGAGTCGGCGTCGTGGGTGATCTTGTATTCCACGACCGAGCCGTCCAGGTCGTCGACACCGAAGTTGAGCGAGAGCTGGGCCACCGACAGGCCGTGCATGACCCAGAAGCACTTGACGTGCGGGACGTTGTCGAACAGCAGCCGGGAGACGGCGAAGGTCTTCAGCGACTCGGCCGGCGAGGCCATCGTGGTGCGAGCCTGGATCCGGTTACGGATCTTCCCGTCTGCCGAGTCGACGAAATCGTGCTGGTAGCGCAGCGGAATGAAGACCAGGAAGCCGCCGGTCTCGTCCTGCAACTCACGCAGCCGCAGTACATGGTCGACCCGGTGCCGGGGCTCCTCGATGTGGCCGTAGAGCATGGTCGACGGGGTCTTCATCCCCTTGCTGTGCGCCAGCCGGTGGATCCGGGACCAGTCCTCCCAGTGGCAGGCGTGGTCGACGATGTGCTGGCGGATCTCCCAGTCGAAGATCTCCGCGCCGCCACCGGTCAGCGACTCCAGGCCCGCGTCCATCAACTCGTCGAGGATCTCGTCTGCGCCCAGCCCGCTGATCTTCTCGAACCACTGCACCTCGGTCGCCGTGAACGCCTTGAGCTTGACGTTCGGCAGCGCGGCCTTCAGCTCGCGCAGGACCTTGGGGTAGTAACGCCAGGGCAGTGTCGGGTGCAGGCCGTTGACGATGTGCAGCTCGGTGAGCTGCTCGTCCTCCATCTCCTTGGCCTTACGGACCGCCTCGTCGATGCGCATCGTGTACGCGTCCTTCTCGCCCGGCTTGCGCTGGAAGGAGCAGTACGCGCAGCTCGCGCTGCACACGTTGGTGAGGTTCAGGTGCCGGTTGACGTTGAACATCACCCGGTCACCGTTCATCTCGGTGCGCCTGTGGTGGGCCAGCCGCCCCAACCAGGTCAGGTCGTCGCTGGAGTAGAGGGCGATCCCGTCCTCACGAGTCAGCCGCTCCCCCGCGTACACCTTCGCTTCGAGCTCACGCTTGAGTCCGGCGTCCATCGAAAGCCCCGTCCCCTTCCACCTGCGGTCGCGACCGGAACACGGCCGCCACCCGAGCCTACGTCGGCCGCGTCGGCACCTCACACCGTGGTGGTCAGCAGCGAACTCTCAGCCTCCCGTTATCCGGCCAGACATCGACACCAGTGCACCGCGTGAGGTAAGACAGGGTGGGGCACGACACACACTGGTAGCGTCCCGAACCGCCGCGCCGACCGAGCGCGGCCAAAGCAACGCCGGACGGGGAGCCGAATGATCGACAGCGCGGACGGACGGCAGCGGCGACGAGGTCCGGTGGTCTCACCGGTGCTCCGGCCGGCGCTCTGGTCCGCCCTGCTCGCCGCGGTCGCCAGTACGGTCCTCGCCGCACCGGCGTACGCCGAGCCCGGCATACCCGTCACGGTGCCCGACACCGGTTCCCGGCCCACGGCCACCGGGCCTCTCCAACTACCCGGCATGCCCGCCGGCACGACCCCGGGCCTGACGCCACCGACGCTCGGCACCCCAGGTGCCAGCGCGTTGGAAACCCGGATCACCGCCGCGGAGGCGCGGGTCGCCGAGTTGGGCACCCGACTGCTCGAACTCGAACAGCAGCGCAACGAGGTGCAGACCCAGTTCCTCACCGCCGAGCGTGATCTTGAGTTCGCCCGGGGCGCGGTCCAGCAGGCGCAGCAGCGCGCGGACCAGGTCGCCGCCGAGGCCATCAAGGCTGCCGCCGCGCTACCACCCGGCGGGTTCGCCACCGACCTGCGTGACCTGGACCTGCTCAGCCGGGCGAACCGCGGCGAGAAGGTCGGGCACGACACCGGCCCGGCCGCCGGCGAGATGGCGCGTGCCCGCGCCGACGAGCAGGTGGCGACGCAGGCGCACGCCGCCGCCCAGTCGCGACTTCAGGGCGTTCAGCAGCAGTACACCGCCACCAAGCAGGCACTGCGCGACGCCGAAGCGGAACTGATCAAGCTACGCGACGAGAACTCCGCGCAGCTGGTCGAGTTGGCCCGCCAGCAGGAGGCCGCCGAGCAGCAGCTCGGTGCCGACTACGTCGACCAGTCCGCCGGTGGGCTCTCCGCGCACCCCACGGCAAAGGCCGCCGTCGCGTACGCCCGGAAACAACTCGGCGACCCGTACGTCTGGGCGGCCGAGGGACCGAACTCGTTCGACTGCTCCGGCCTGATGTGGGCCGCATACCGGTCGGCGGGTTACCGCCAGCTGCCGCGGGTCTCCCGGGACCAGTACCGCGCCACCAGCTCGCGGACGGTGCCGCGCACCGCGCTGCTTCCTGGCGACCTGCTCTTCTTCGCCTCGGGTAGCAGTTGGCAGAGCATCCACCACGTGGGGATGTACGTCGGCGGCGGCAAGATGATCCACGCGCCGACCACCGGTGACGTGGTCAAGATCTCCACGGTTCGCTGGTCCCGGCTCTACGCCGCGACCCGGGTGGTGGGTGCGGTTCCGGCACCGACGTCCTCGCCGACCCCGTCGCAGCCACCGACCCCCAAGCCCAAGCCGACCCCCAAGCCCACGCCGAAGCCGACCAAGACGACGAAGCCGACGCCGAAGCCCACCAAGACGACGACTCCCTCGCCCACTCCCTCGGGCTCGACCACGCCGTCGCCGACCCCGACGGGCTCCACCACGCCCTCGGCAACCCCGTCGGCGACCACCACGCCGTCGGCAACCCGGTCGGCGACCACCACCCCGTCGGCGACGACCTCAGCCTCCGAGGCCACCTCGCCGACCCTCGGGGCCAGCAGCGTCGCTCCGACCACCGCCGCCGGCAAGGCCGATCCGACCACGGCGGCGAGCAGCGGGGCACCGGACGAGAGCGCCTCGGCCAGCCCGTCCACGGCCAGCGGACGGTGACCTGAGCCCGCACCCGCAGCCCGCCCACCCGTGGCGCGGTACGCACTCCGGGTGTGCCGGACGGGTGGAATATGGCACGGTGTCACTCAGGCACTCCCGGTCCGGCGACACGGGTCCGGTTGCGAGCGTGGCGCGGAGGCGACGATGACGGAGCAAGAGGTTCCGGCGGGGCTGGCGGGTCCGCCCCCTACGCCCACGGCCGAGCCAGAACCCACCGCCACCGCCCAGCCGGAACCCACCCCCACCACCGCGCCGGAGCCGGATACCAGCGCTTCCGCGGACCCGGCGGCCGATGAGCCCGCCCAACCATTCACCAATCGGCCCAGCGCAGACGCCGCCACCCGGCCGGCGGGACCGGCCCGGGGCCGGGCAGGCGTCGCCACGGTGACGGCACCCGGCGGCCTGAGTCACGGTCAGCCACCGGCCGGCGCCGGGCTGGCCGGGGCCGGAGGGGGCACCACGTACCGGGCCACCGCCGGACCGGTGGGCACGAACGGAGGTGTCGCGCTCGACGGATCGACCTCGGCGACCGGCATACCCGGTCAACGGGAGGCTGTCCAGCCGTACCGGGAGCCGACGGCATCGAAATCGGCGCGGGCCAGTGTTCGGGTGCCTGGGCTCAGCCGGGTGAGCGTGGACGAGGCGGAGTCCGCCGGAGGGGGCGGCAAGACGTCCGGTGTCTACCGGTCCGCTCCGGCCCAACCGGGAGCGGCCAGGCCAGCCGGACCGGAGCCGGTCGAGCCACCGGAGCCCGCAAGGCCGCCGGAGCCGGCCGAACCGCCGACGCCGCCCGCACCCGGGCCGGAACCGGCACCCCATCCCCCGGTGCCCGGACCGGTCCCACCGGGGCCTACCCCACCGTCGCCGTCGCCGGCACCGCCCTCCCCGGCACCGGTGCCGCCGACGCCCGGTCCGTACCCGCCGGGGCCAGCCCCCATTCCGCCACCTGCCCCCCGGCCCGCGCCGCCGGTTCCGGGCCCGCCGACGCCGCCTCCCGGTCCGCCCGCACCGCCGCCGACGCCGCCTCCCGGTCCGCCCGTACCGCCGCCACCGCCGCCACCGGGCCCGATGCCGGCGCCCCCGTTCCCGCCGCCACCGGCCAACGCGGACACCATCCGGCCCACACCGTCCGCCGCCGTGTCCCGCACCGGCTCGCCCGCCAGCCCTGGCGAGGCCGACGCGGCTCCGGTCGTGCCGGCACCGGCGCTGCCTGTCTGGCCGCCACCGACCAACCCCGGCGGCCGCCGGGACGAGCCCGCGCCCAGCTCGCCGGCGGTCGCACCCCGGCCCTCGTCCCGTCCGGGACTGCGTCCGGGCTCCGCTGAGGTGGCACCTACTCAGCGTCCCGGCGGCTCCGACCTGAGCGCGTACTACGCCGGGTTGGAAAGTTCGGCGACGGTGGCCTTCCCGGCCGGGGAGCAGGAGACCTCCGGCTCGTTGACCGGGCACATCCTGGCTCAGGGCTGGGCGGACACGGCGGCCGAGAGGTCGCGCAGCACGCTCCGGGTCGTGATCCTGATGGCGGTCGCGTTGGGGGTGCTGGTCGCGATCAGCGTGATGGTGGTGCTCTTCGCAAACGACGCGCTGCCCAGCGCGAGCAGTGGCCTGCCGGGTGACCGACAGCTCCCGGATCGTTGGTGAGTCCGCCCACTACCTGACTCCGGCGCGGGTGGGCACGCGCCGACCGCCGTACACTGGTCGCTGATCATTGACCTGGCGCGTGCACACGCGCCCATGGGCGATCTTGCGGAAGATCCGGCGGCCACGGCCGCAGCGGGACATCGCGAAGATGCGCCCCGCTCGAAAGGCATTTCTTGACCACCTCCGCTGACCTCGGCATGCCCCCGTTCTCCCCCGACCTTCCCGCCGCGCCACAGCCGGCCGGCACGACCACCCCGGTCACCTTCGACTCGCTCGGGCTTCCCCGGCAGTTGGTCCGCGCCCTGGACCGACAGGGCATCACCACTCCGTTCGAGATCCAACAGGCCACCGTGCCGGACGCGCTGGCCGGGCGTGACGTGCTGGGCCGTGGGCAGACCGGCTCCGGCAAGACTCTCGCGTTCGGGCTGCCGCTGCTGGCCCGGATCGCCGCCGGTGAGCGGGCCCGGCCCCGGCATCCACGGGCCCTGGTCCTGGTGCCCACCCGCGAACTGGCCATGCAGGTGAACGACGCGCTGCTGCCGCTGGGCAAGGCCGTCGGCGTGTTCCTCAAGACCGCCGTCGGCGGGGTGCCGTACGACCGGCAGATCGATGCCCTGCGGCGCGGCGTCGAGGTGGTGGTGGCCACCCCGGGTCGGCTCGCCGACCTGATCGACCGGGGTGTGTGCCAGCTCGACGACGTCGAGGTCACCGTGCTCGACGAGGCCGACCAGATGGCCGACATGGGTTTCCTGCCCGAGGTCACCGAGCTGCTGGCGAAGACGCCGGCGGATGCGCAGCGACTGCTCTTCTCGGCCACTCTGGACGGTGACGTCGACGCGCTGGTGCGGCGGTTCATGACCGACCCGGTCACCCACTCGACCGCCCCGCCGACCGCAGCAGTGTCCACGATGGACCACCACCTGCTGCTCATTCCGCCGCAGGAGAAGTTCCCGGTGACCGCGTCGATCGCCGCGCGGAAGGGCCGGACCATCGTGTTCGCCCGTACCCAGTTGGGCGTGGACCGGCTGGTCACCCAGCTCGCCGCCGTCGGCGTACGGGCCGGAGGGCTGCACGGCGGCAAGACGCAGCGGATGCGTACCCGCACCCTGGCTGAGTTCCGCGAGGGACGGACCAACGTCCTGGTCGCCACCGACGTCGCGGCACGGGGCATCCACGTCGACGGGGTCTCCCTCGTGCTGCACGTCGACCCGCCGAAGGACCCGAAGGACTACCTGCACCGTGCGGGGCGTACCGCCCGGGCCGGTGAGGCCGGTGCGGTGGCCACTCTGGTGCTGCCGAAGCAGCGCCGCACCACCCTGGCCATGCTGGAGAAGGCCGGCGTGGAGCCGGCTCAGTCCCGGGTACGCGTCGGCGACCCGGTGCTGGCTGAGCTGACCGGGGCGCGGGAGCCGAGCGGGGTGCCGGTACGCGAGGAGCCGGAGCAACAGCCCCGGCGCGGCAGCCGGCCGGGCGGCCCCCGTCGCTTCGGCGACCGGCCGGGCGGCGAGCGCCGCTACGCCGACCACGGTCACCGGGGCGAGCGTCGCTTCGCGGAGCAGGCACCGGGCGACCGCCGATACCACGACAACCCGCGCGGCGAGCGCCGCTTCGGCAGTGACCGGGGCGGTCGGTCGGAGGGGTGGAATCGGTCGGAGGGGTGGAACACGCACGACCGGCCACGCGACGACCGGCGTGGGACGGGCGGCCGGCCGCGGGCCCGCAGCTACTGACCCCCGCGCTCCGCTCACGGTGCTGATCTTCGGCGCATACGCTGCCCGGCTCCGCCGGGTGGCGTAACGTCCGGCTCATGCCGACCACGCCGAAGTCACTGCTGTGGACCCGTACGGACACCGCCGGTGCCGAGCACGCCCTGGTCGACGACGGCCACGGCTTGACGGCGCAGGGCACCCAGTTGGCCGTCGACCCGGTTCCCTACACGTGTCGCTACCAGGTGACCACCGACACCGACTGGGCCAGTGTCCGCCTTGAGGTCGAGGTCGAGGGAGCCGGGTGGCGGCGCAGCGTACGGCTGGAACGGGCGACGCAGCGGTGGCGGGTGACCGCCGCCGAGCAGGGTGACCTCGACGCGGTCCTGACCGCCGCCGGGCACGCCCCGGCCGGGCTGCCGGGCGTGGAGGACCAGGATCGGCTGGCCGACGCCCTCGACGTGGATCTGGGCGGCTCGCCGCTGTTCAACACCCTGCCGCTGCGTCGGCTCGGCCTGAACACCGCACCTCCGGACACCGCGCACTCGATAAGCGTGGCCTGGGTGCTGCTGCCCAGCCTCACCGTGCTCCCCGCCGAGCAGGTCTACACCGGGCTGGGCCCGAACCGGTTCCGGTACGCGAGCGGCGGCTTCAGCGCCGAGGTCGAGGTGGACGCCGACGGCTACGTGCTGCGTTACCCAGGGCTGGCCGAGCGCGCGCCGACACGCTGAGAGCGGATTTCATCGCTAGTGCGTGCCGCATGCCGGTCCGTTCGGCCGCGCGCCGTCGACCGTTAGCCCACATCCACCCGCAGCCGGGATGACCGCGCCCCGCCTTGTGGGGCCCGCCTGCCGGCACGTCCGATGACCGCCCGACCACGGTCGGGTAAACGCTCTCTACCATTCGCTGATTGACAGCATCAATTTCTTACGCCAATCAGGCGACAATTACCGGCATGTCACCTTCCCGACAGTCCCGTCCATGGGACCGGATCGATCGCCGGAGTATGGTTCGCGTAATCAATTCGGAACCGTCTTTTGTAACTCCGCGCCTCACCCGCAATTGTTCGACCGAGTCGGGCGGCCGACGCCCAAGCGACCGCAAGGAGGGGAGCAAACGTGACGGAGCATTCCGGCGTCACACAGATAAGGGTCAACCGTGCCACGTTGTGGATCGGTGGCGACGTTTATCAGCTCAGCAGCATCGCCCGCGTCCGGTCGCTGATGTCCGAGCCCGACCGCCGGGGTATCGGGCGCGCGATCGCCCGAGCCGGTGGCTGGTTCGCCGGCGGAGTGCTGCTGCTCTGCTGCGTCGGGCAGATGGAGCTGCCAGGTTTCGCGCTCGTCCTGGTCGCCGCCGTCGTGCTCGGCGTGGTCGCGCATCACGTGTGGCGGGCCGTCCGGCTCGCCCGTCAGGCGACCCAGTACGCGCTGGTCGTCGAAACGAACGGGGCGACCAGTGCGGCCCTCGTGAGCACCGATCGCGCCATGGTGGAGGGTCTGGTCAACCTGATCGCGAACGCTCTGGAGAACCCGCCGGCCCGGGAAATCGTCCAGAACATCGACAACCGGAAACTGGTATTCGGAGACGAAATAAACATGATGGGTGGCGGCGTCCAGATCGGGAAGGTGGCACGCGGTGACTGAACATGTCCACGGCGACCAGATAAACATGCGTGACGGCCAGGTGCAGATCGGCAAAATCGTCGGACCGGCGCTGTCCGAACTGATGCAGCTGATCGCCGTACTTCAGGAGAAAGGACACGTCGACAACCACGGTAACGTCGTCGACCCGGCAGCCGCCGCTGCTCACGTCGGCGCGGAGAAGGGCCGCTTCGGCAATCTCGGCCGGGCGGTCGGGAGCGGATTGGGGCCGGTGTTGCAGAACACGATCGCCGGTACCGCGGCCCAGTTCATCGTGCGGTTGTTCCAGTGAGCGCCCTGGCCGGCGGCTCCGCCGGGCGGTCAGGCCGACGGCTCCGGCCGGGCGGTCAGGCCGGCCAGGAGCCGTCGGTCAGGAAGCGGTCGACGGTGGCCAGGTGCGGCGCCAGGTCGAGGCCCTGCCCGGCCACCCATTCGTCGGCGTAGTAGGTGTCGGCGTACCTGTCGCCCGCGTCGCAGATCAGGGTGACCACCGAGCCCGTCCGGCCGGCGGCCAGCAGTTCGGCGATCAGGCCGAAGGCACCCCACAGGTTGGTGCCGGTCGAGCCGCCCACCCGCCGGCCCAGCACCGCCGAGGCGGCCCGCATGGCCGCCAGGGAAGCCGCATCGGGCACCTGCACCATCCGGTCCACCACCGAGGGCAGGAAGGACGCCTCCACGGTCGGGCGGCCGATGCCCTCGATTCGGGAGCCCCGACCGGTGCGTACCGACCAGTCGGCCGCCTGCCAGGCGGGGTAGAACGCGGAGTTCTCCGGATCGACCACGCAGAGCTTGGTGGGCAGCCGCCGGTAGCGGGCGTACCGGCCGATGGTGGCGCTGGTCCCACCGGTACCCGCGCCGACCACGATCCACGCCGGGATCGGATGCCGCTCCAGGGCGAGCTGCGCGTAGATCGACTCGGCGATGTTGTTGTTGCCCCGCCAGTCGGTGGCGCGCTCCGCGTAGGTGAACTGGTCCATGTAGTGCCCGCCGGAGTCCTCGGCGAGCCAGCGTGCCTCGATGACCACCTTCGCCGGGTCCTGGACGAGATGGCACCGACCGCCCTGGAACTCGATCTGGGCGATCTTCTCGGGCGAGGTGGAGGCGGGCATCACCGCGATGAAGGGCAACCCGAGCATCCGGGCGAAGTACGCCTCGGAGACCGCCGTGGAGCCGGACGACGCCTCGATGATCGTGGTGCCCGGCCCGATCCAGCCGTTGCAGAGCCCGTACAGGAACAGGGAGCGGGCCAGCCGGTGCTTCAGCGACCCGGTCGGGTGGACCGACTCGTCCTTGAGGTAGAGGTCGATCCCCCAGTGCCGGGGCAGCGGGAACGGCAGCAGGTGGGTGTCGGCGGACCGGTTCGCGTCCGCCTCGACCGCCGCGATCGCCTCGGTCACCCACCGCCGGCTGGCCTCGTCGCACCGGTCGAGATGAGTCACGCCCGGAAACCTAGCAAGCCGACCGGCGGTGCTCGGGCTCAGGCCGGCGGCGGAGCGACCGACTGCGGGCGGTTCTCCCACTTGGTCGAGAGCGCGATGCCGGTACGGGTGGAGGCGACCCCGGGTGTCCGGTTCAGCCGTACGATCAGCTGCTCCAACTCCGCGATGGTGCCCACCCGGGCCTTGAGCAGGAAGGACTCGACGCCGGCCATGAAGTAGCAGGATTCGATCTCGGGCATGACCCGGAACGCCTCCAGCACGTCGTCGGTGTCCGCCCCGGAGTCCTCCACGATGCCGATCAGGGCGGTCACACCCAACCCGATGGTCTCCGGCTCGACCTCCGCGCGGTACGCCCGGATGACGCCCCCGGACTCCAGTTTCCCGACCCTTTCGTGCACTGCCGGAGCGGAAAGGCCGACCTGGCGGGCCAGCTCGGCGTACGACAGGCGGGCGTTGCCGCGGAGCAGGTCCACGAGGTTGAGGTCGATGGCGTCCACGGACTGTGACCCTAGTCGGCGTGGCGTTACACCCGGACTCCGGTATCCGTTTGACCTGGCAGCGGGTGACAGTTCGCATACCCGGGGTTCGGAGGGCGCGACGCCGGTACCATTTACTAACTTCCCACTCAGTGCGTTTTTCGCGTTTGGCGGACACGCCAGGTCGCTGGTGCTGTAATTGCCATACGTCCCTCATGACGGCTCTGGGCTCGCACCGGCCGGGGGCAGTGTGTTCAGCCGGGGGCTTCGTCGACGCGAGGAGGGGGCTGTGGACACTGGAGATCGCCTGCTGACACCGGGTGAAGTCGCCGCACTGTTTCGGGTGGACCCGAAAACCGTGACGCGATGGGCGGCGGCGGGCCGGATCGGGAGCATCCGGACTCCAGGAGGGCATCGCCGGTTTCGGGAATCCGAGGTGCGAGCCCTGCTTGAAGGGGAGGGCATGCTGGACGAGGCGGACGAGATGGGTAGACCGCGAAACGCGGGCCCGACCGCTTCGACCGGCACTGGGGGCCCGGCGAATGCCGGCATGTACTGAAGTGCGGGTCGGGACGCGGGCCGGCCGTCAGGTCCGGTCCGCGTTCAACTTTCCGGCCCACCGCTTGAACAGGGTGTGTGGCACGTCGAGGGCGTCGAGCACCTTGCCCGCCACGAAGTCCACCAGCTGGGCCCCGGAGGCGGCGGCGCCCGCACCGTAGAAGCCGGGACTGGCCGGCAGCACCACCGCGCCGGCGTCGTGCAGCGCGATCAGGTGTTCCAGGTGGCTTCGGGTCACCGGCGTCTCCCGGGGCACCACGACCACCCGCCGACGTTCCTTGAGATTCACCTCGGCGGCACGCTGCAACAGGTCCTTGGACAGGCCGATGGCGATGCCGGCGCAGGCCGCCGTGCTGGCGGGCACCACCACCATCCCGCGTACCGGGTAGGAGCCGCTGCTCGGTCCGGCGGCGAGGTCACCGGCGGGCCAGTGCCGCAGGTCCGCTGCGGCGATGTCCCGCCCGAGCCAGGCCGCCAGATCCTCGGCCCAGTGAGCGTCCCGGAACGGCCGTCCGGTCTCGTCGAGGACGGTCAGCCGAGCGGCCCGGGAAACGATCAGGTCCACCGGCGCCCCGGCGTCGAGCAGCCCGCGTACGACTGCGGCCGCGTACGGCGTGCCCGATGCCCCGGACACCCCGACCACCCATGGTTCGCGCATGCCCTCAGCCTGCCTGGTCACCGCCGGCTCCGGTCGGGCACCCCGGGAAGCGTGTCCGAGGTGCCCATGATCGCCGCAGGCTTAGCCGTTACGCCACCGATGCCGTTACGCCACCGATGCCCGGCGGGTCTGCGGCGACCACCGCAAGCTGGCATGCTGCCGGGGACTGAAAGCACCGTGGGGCCGACCGGAAGGACGTGGGGACCATCTCGTCGTCGGCCGGCTCCGCCCACCACATCCTGCCGTCGCTGCGTGCCGCCTGCCCCATCGCGCCACAGCTCTCCCGGTACGCCGACGACGTGCAGGCTTGGCTGGTCTCCGGGCTGCCGTTGGACGCGCCGACGCGGGAGCGGCTGGGGCGGGCCGATTTCGCCCGCTACGCGGGGCGGCTCTACCCCGATGCCACCGAGGCCGACCTGCGTACCCTGACCGCGCTGTTCACCTGGTTCTTCCTGGTCGACGACGCCTGCGACGGGCCCGAACGGACCGGCCTGGACGAGATCCGTGCCCTGCGGGACGGCGCGGTCGCGCTGCTGCGCTTCCGGCTGCGGCACCCGGGGCTGGCCGGTCCGCTACGCCGGCTGCTGATCAGCGCCTGGCGGGAGCCGCACCGCCGGATGCCCGCCCGCTGGCGGCTGCGCTTCGCCGACGCGGTCGCCCAACACCTCGACGGCACGTGGCAGGAGGCGGTCAACAAGGCGACCGGGTACGCGCCCGGCGTCGAGGAGTACGTCGAGCTGCGCCGGGCGACCTCGGCTGCGTACGTGTCGTATCCGCTTGTGGAGTTCGTCCACGGCCGGTCGCTGCCCGACCCGGTCTACCACCACCCGCGGCTGGGGCAGTTCCGCGACGTCGGCAACGACCTGCTCTCCTGGTACAACGACATCGCCTCGCTGGACCGGGACGTGGCCATCTCCGGCGGCCACAACCTGGTGCTGGCGCTGGCCAGCGCACACCGCGTGCCGGTGCCCGCTGCCGTCGAGCTGGCGGCGCAGCGTTGGCACGAGTCGATGCGCCGCTTCGTCGCGCTGCGCGCCACGATGCCCTCGTTCGGTCCGGCGCTGGACCCGGCCGTCACCGCCCACCTCGACGGGGTGGCCCGAGCCGTCCGCGGCACCATCGACTGGACCATGGAGAGCGCCCGCTACGCCGTGCCGACCAGCAGGTGATCGAAACACGGCGAGCTGGTCAGGCGCGCAGGCCGAGCCGGACGACCAGGTCGAGCAGGGCGAAGGCGAACAGTGCGATGCCGACGAAACCGTTGGCGGTGAAGAACGCCCGGTTGACCCGGCTCAGGTCGGTCGGCGTGACCACCAGATGCTGGTAGCCGAAGGCGACAGCGGTGAGGGCCAGCCCGATCCACCAGAGCCAGCCGAAGCCGATCAGCACGCCGAACCAGCCGAACAACGCGAAGGTGACCACGTGCGCGACCGTGGAGGCGTGCAGGGCGAAGCGCAGCCCGTAGCGGGCCGGCACGCTGCGCACGCCGATCTCCCGGTCGACCTCGGCGTCCTGGCAGGCGTAGATCAGGTCGAACCCACCGATCCACAGGCCGACGGCGGCACCGAGCAGCCAGGCCGGTCCGGAGCCGGCGAAGGTGCCGGTCACCGCGAGCCAGGCACCGACCGGGCCGACCATCTGGGCGGCAGCCAGGATGGCGTGCGGCCAGTTGGTGAACCGCTTGCCGTACGGGTAGACCACCAGCGGCACCACGGCCAGCGGCGCGAGCGCCAGGCAGAGCGGGTTGAGCAGGGCGGCGGCGGCGAGGAAGACCACCAGGGCGACGCCCGCGCCGGTCCAGGCCGTCCGCAGGCTCACCGCCCCGGTCACCAGTTCCCGGTTCGCGGTACGCGGGTTACGCGCGTCGATCCGGCGATCCAGGATCCGGTTCGCCGCCATCGCGAACGTCCGTGCCCCGACCATCGCCACGGTGATCAGCAGCAGGTCCAGCCACCGCACCTGCCCGCCGTTCACCTGCATCGCGGCCAAGGCCGACAGGTACGCGAACGGCAGCGCGAAGACCGAGTGCTCGATCGCCACGAGCTTGAGGAAGGACTTCACGCGCCCGGGGCGCTCGGTCGGCTGCACAGCGGCGGCGGTGGCCATCAGATGCCGTACTCCTTCCAGCGCTTGTCGACCAGGGAGACGACCTCGGGGGCCATGGTCATCTCCTCGGGCCAGCCCCGGTGGTAGCCCTCCTCGGGGAGCTTGCGGGTGGCGTCGATGCCGGCCTTGCCACCCCAGAACTGCTGGTACGAGGAATGGTCCAGGTGGTCCACCGGGCCCTCGGTGAGCAGCAGGTCCCGGGCGTAGTCGACGTTGCCGAAAGCGCGGAAGGCGACCTCGCGGTAGTCGTGCACGTCGCAGTCCTCGTCCACGATCACGATCAGCTTGGTCAGCGACATCATGTGCGCGCCCCAGATCGCGTTCATCACCTTCTGGGCGTGCTTCGGGTAGCGCTTGCGGATCGACACGATCGCGCAGTTGTGGAAGACACCGGCGGCCGGCAGGTCGTAGTCGACGATGTCCGGGATCAGGAACCGCAGCAGCGGCGCGAAGATCCGCTCGGTGGCCTTGCCCAGACCGTGGTCCTCCTGCGGCGGCTTCGAGGTGACGATCGAGTGGTAGACCGGGTCGCGTTGCATGGTCATCGCCTCGACGTGCAGCACCGGGAACGGCTCGACCGGGGTGTAGAAGCCGGTGTGGTCGCCGAACGGGCCCTCCGGCAGCCGCTCACCCGGCTCCAGGTAGCCCTCCAGCACCACCTGGGCGTGCGCCGGCACCTGCAACGGCACGGTCAGGCAGTCGACCATCTCCACCCGTTCGCCCCGCAGGAAGCCGGCGAACAGGTACTCGTCGATGTCGGCGGGCAGCGGCGCGCTCGACGCGTAGCTGACCACCGGGTCGCACCCGATGGCGATGGCGACCGGCAGCCGCTGGCCGAGTCGCTCGGCGACGGCGTGGTGCGCGGTGGAATTCTTGTGGATCTGCCAGTGCATGCCGAGGGTGTTGTGGCTGTGCTGCTGGAGCCGGTAGAGGCCGAGGTTCCGCTTGCCGGTCTCCGGGTGCTTGGTATGGGTCAGCCCGAAGTTGTGGAAGATCCCGCCGTCGCCCGGCCAGACCTGGAGCCCGGGCAGTCGGTTGAGGTCGACATCGTCGCCCCGGTAGACGACCTGCTGGCAGGGGGCGGTCTTGACCTTCTTCGGGGGCATCGACTTGAGCTGCATGACCTTGCCCAGGCCGCCCATCATGCCGGAGAAGCCCACCGGCAGCTCCGGCTTGAGCATCTCGCCGATCCGGTTGCCGATCTCGTCGAGCGACTCGACGCCGAGCGCCATCGCGGTGCGCTTCTCGGTGCCGAACAGGTTGATCGCCAGCGGCATCTCACCCCGGGTGGGCTGCTCGAACAGCAGCGCCGGCCCGTCGGCCCGCACCGTCCGGGTGACGATCTCGCTGATCTCCAGCGTCGGGTCGACCGGGACGCTGACGCGCCGCAGCTCGCCCGCGCGCTCCAGCGCCGCGAGAAAATCCTTCAGATCGGTGTACGGGAAGCCACGAGCCGCCATGCCCGCAAGTCTGTCCTACGTCCGCTGGTGCTGCCCACGCCGGGTGGCCGTACGCCATGTGTCGCGCCCCACCCCCGCCGTGTCGCAGGGGACACCGCGATCCGGCGAATCCTGCGATGCTTGCGTCGCCCAGCCGGGCACAGACCACCCAGCCGGCACCTGCGTGCCGCAGCAGGGATCCTCTGCGTTCCATCGTGGCCGCATTCTCCCGAGGAGTGACAGATGGACCAGCACCGGACGAACCTCTCCCGCTTCGCGCGCCCGGGTCGGCTGACCTCCGCCGGATCGTTCGCACCGCTGCTCGATGCGCTGCCGGCGGGCCCGGCGGAGATCGCCGGGACGATCCAGGGGTTGCTGATCCACGAACACGTCGCCGGTGTGTACGGGGTCACGTTGACCGACGACGAGCGGCAGACCGTACACCTCCGGCCCGCCGACGAGATTCTCGCCCGCATCGCCGACACTCCTGACGCCCAGCCGCTGACCGTCCCCCGTCCTCCTGAGCAGCGGGTGGCCGGCAACTGTCGGCACTACTCACTACTGGTGGTCACGGCGCTGCGGGCCCGGGGCGTGCCGGCTCGTGCCCGCTGTGGCTTCGGCGACTACTTCGTCGACGGCTGGTACGAGGACCACTGGGTCGCGGAGTACTGGCATCCCGAGCAACTCCGCTGGATCATGGTCGACGCCCAGCTCGACGCGCGCCAGCGTGAGCTGTTCGGCATCGACTTCGACACCACTGACGTGCCCCGGGACCGGTTCCTGGTCGCCGGTGAGGCGTGGGCTCGCTGTCGGGCCGGTGAGGCTGACCCGGACGCCTTCGGGCTGCGCGTGATCAATGAGAGCGGCTGGTGGTGGATCGCCGGCAACCTGATGCGCGACGCCGCCGCGCTGCACGGGGTGGAACTGCTGCCGTGGGACGTCTGGGGCACGATGCCCGCTCCCTTGGAGAAGATCGACGACGAGCGGATGGCCCTCTTCGACGAGTTGGCCCGACTCACCCGCGAGCCCGACGAGCACGCGGACGAGCTGCGCCTGCTGTACGCCGACGAGCGGCTGAACGTCCCCGCCACCGTTCGCAACGAACTGCGCGCCCGCGACGAACCGGTGTGACGATCGGTCAGGCGGCCGGCTGCCACGCGTACGCGGCCAAGTGCGGATCGATAGGTGCCCGGGTGAGCCGGTTGGCGAAGGTGGAGATGGTGTACGTGCCGACGCCGAGCACCACGTCCAGAGCGTGCCGGGGCTGGTAGCCGGTGGCCAGGAAGGCGGCCAGCTCCTCGTCGGGCACCGCACCCTGATTGTCGAGTACGGCCAGGGTGAAGCGGCGCAACGCCTCCAGCCGCTCGTCGGGCAGGTTCGTGCCGGCGCGCAGCGCGTCGATCAGTTCGGCGGCGGCGCCGTGTCGGACGAGGGTGGCGGTGTGCATGGCGACGCAGAGGTGGCATTCGTTGCGGCCGGCGATCGTGAGCACCACGACCTCCCGCTGGATCGGGTCCAGTCCGCAGCTCTCGAAGCTGGCGTTCGCGGTCAGGAAGCCCTTGAGCAGTTCAGGGGACTCGGCCATCAGGCCAACCGCACCGGGCAGGTAGCCGATCTTGCGGTGTACGCCGGTCATGGTGGCGCGGGCGGCCTCCGGTGCGGAGTCGATGGTGTGGGTGGTGAAGACGTGCGTGGACATGGCGACACCCTTTGCCGTAGTTTGGTCAACGTGGTTGACCAAACCGTAAATCAGGTTGTCGAAATTGCCAACACCTGAACCACAGCGCCCCGGCTTCGTACTGCCACTGCTGCTGCTTGCCGGCTTCCGGACGCTCATCGACGACCTGCACGCCGAGCTGGCCCGACAGGGCCACGCGGAGCTGCGCCCGCTGCACGGCTTCGTGCTCCAGGCCGTCGGCGCCGACGGCACCACCGCCTCCGAGCTGGGTCACCGGCTGGGCGTCTCCAAGCAGGCCGCCGGCAAGACCGTCGACCGGCTGGTCGCCCTCGGCTATCTGGAACGCGCCGACGACAGCCGCGACGCCCGCCGCAAGCTGGTCCGGCTGACCCCGCACGGGCTCGACGGGCTGCGCCGGTCGGCCGCCATCTTCGACGAGCTGCGACAGCGCTGGACGGAAACGCTCGGCGTGGATCGCGTGGCGTCCATCGAGGACGACCTGCGGGCTGTCACCCCGGCCAACTGGTTCCGGCTCGACATCCCCGGCTGGTTCACCGGCTGATCGGGAGCACCGCCACGAACGCCCGCCAGGCCGCCGGGCCGAAGACCAGCACAGCGCCGTCGCGGTCCTTGCTGTCCCGGACCGCGACCAGGCCGGGCAGGTTGTCGGCCACCTCGACGCAGTCTCCGCCGTTGGTGCTGCTCCGGGTGCTGGTGCGCCACCGGGCGTCGGTCAGCTCCGCCATGACTCCGCCACCTCCGTCAACAACTCGATCGACTGCCGGGGCGGCAACGCCTCGCCCTGGATCGCCTCCC
Organism: Micromonospora sp. C51; assembly: GCF_018070435.1. Lineage (NCBI taxonomy): Bacteria > Bacillati > Actinomycetota > Actinomycetes > Micromonosporales > Micromonosporaceae > Micromonospora > Micromonospora sp. C51. Next base: position 59,529 of record NZ_JAGPXQ010000031.1, read on the forward strand.
AGGAGGCCCGGATCGCCAGCACGTCCTCGGTGTGGTCGATCACCTGGCCCTTGAGCTGATCGTCCAGATAGGCCACATCCTCCCCACTCGGAAGGGTAGCCAGCACGAAGGCCCCGGCGACACCCGGATACGCGCCGACCGAGGCGGGCACCACGTGCAGCCGTACCCGGGCGTGCTCGGTGGCCAGCTTGACCAGCCGCCACAGTTGCTCGCGCATCACCACCGGTCCGCCGACCGGCCGACGCAGCACGTGCTCGTCCAGCACCGTGACGAGCTGCGGCGGTCGCTCGCCGGTGAGCACCGCCTGCCGGGCCAGCCGCGCCTCCACCCGCCGCTCCACCTCCGCGTCGTCGTAGAGGCCGACGCTGCGGAACAGCGCGCGGGCGTACGCCGAGGTTTGCAGCAGCCCCGGCACCACCGTGTGCTGGAACGACCGCAGCACGGTGGCCTGCCGCTCGTTGGCCTCCCACTCCCGCATCCACTGCGGCGAGCCGAGCCGGGCCAGCATCCGGACGAACGTGCCGCCGGTGTCGAGGGCACCGTCCACCAGCTCCCAGAAGTTGGGCGGCGGCTTGCGCGCCTCGGTCTCCACCATGGCCACCGTGGACGGCGAATAGTTGATCGCCCGAGCCAGGTCCTCCTGCGTCACCCTGCGCGCCGCCCGCATGTGCCGCAACTCCTCGATCAGCACCCGCGACCGCTCGTCCACCCGCACCACTCCTCACCGACATCTCCCGCGTTCTCACCGCCCTCACCGGCAGCCGCGCCAGCCACACAGGGCGATCAATCGCCTTCCGAGAGTAGTCGGCACCTGGCCAGACTGTCCCCATCGGAACCGCCCGGATCCGTACCGAAAAGGACGGGCGCAACCGACGCGGGGCCGTCCGGCACGTCGGCGACGGACGGCCCCGCCTCCAGCCCGGGTCACCAGAGGGGTACGCAGATGACGCCGCAGCTCCACGTGCCGCTTCGCCCGCTCTGGCTGTGCCCCGCCTGCGCTGCGCCGTGGCCCTGCGCCGCTGCCCGGCTGACCCTGCTGGCCGACTACCGGGACAGCCCGGTCGCCCTGTCGATCTACCTCGGCGGGATGCTGTACGACGCCGTCGAGGACCTGTACCGGCTCAACCCACACGACGCGCCGAAGCCCGCCGCGCTGCACGACCGCTTCCTCGGCTGGGCCGCTCCCCGCGCACCCCGCCCACAACCCACCGACTGACCGCCGCCGCTGTCCCACGATTGGTCGTACGCTCGCACCTCATGACGATCGTCCCTGCCGGCCGGCCCCACTCCGACGACGAGCCGGCGGTGGCCGAGGAACTGGGCGTGTCGGCCAGCTCCGAGGAAGTGGGCGCGACGGCCAGCTCCCCGGGATCGGTGGCGGAGGCGGAACGGATCCAGCAGGAGTTGCGGCAACGCCTCGACCTGGCTGACTGTCTGGACGTCGCGCCGAGGCTGGTCGCGGGCGTGGACGTGTCGTACCACAAGGATTCGCCGCGGATCGTCGCCGCCGCCGTGGTCATCGACCTGACCACCGGCGCCGAGGTGGAGTCGGCCGTGGTACCGGGCGAGGTGAGCTTCCCGTACGTGCCGGGGCTGCTGGCCTTCCGGGAGGTGCCGATCCTGATGGCAGCGCTGGGTCGGCTCGGCCGTCGCCCCGAGGTGGTGGTCTGCGACGGGTACGGCATCGCCCATCCCCGGCGGTTCGGGCTCGCCTGCCACCTGGGCGTGCTGACCGGGCTGCCCACCATCGGGGTGGCGAAGACTCCCTTCGTCGGCGCGTACGACGAACCGGGCACCCGTCGGGGCGACTGGTCGGCACTGCGCGACGGCGGCGAGGTGCTGGGTCGGGTGCTGCGTACGCAGACCGACGTCAAGCCGGTGTTCGTCTCGGTCGGCCACCGCACCAGCCTCGACCAGGCGACCACGATCACGCTCGACCTGAGCCGCCGCTACCGCCTACCCGAGGTGATCCGCCGAGCCGACTTCCTCTCCCGCCAAGCCCTCCGCTGACCGTCAGCGCTCTAGATGTTGAGTGATTCTTGGACAGTTCCCGTTAGCGAAGAACGGGAACTGTCCAAGATCTCGACGGATTTGGGGAAATCTCACCGACCGTGGACCGCGACGCCGGGCGACGGCAGCATTGCGGCATGTCGGATGCGTACGTCGTCGGCGAGCCGGACGGGCTGTCGCCGCTCCAGGTCGAGCTGCGCGACGCCATCGCCCGTGAGTTGCACGCGCAGCTCGGGTTGCGGTCCGAGCGGATCGAGCTGGCCGATGTGCCGGAGGTCGCCTACCAGGTCACCCTGCGGGTGAGCGAGACGCTACGGCGGGACCGGCCGCTGTCGGCCCCGCCTCGGAGCTGATGTCGACACCTTGCCGGCGGTCGTCTTGCGGGTCAGAGGCCGCCGTAGGAGTGCAGGCCCTCGAAGAAGATGTTCACGCCGAAGAGGTTCATCAGCACCGTCAGGAAACCGAGGATGGCCAGCCAGGTGGCCGTGTTCCGGCGCACGCTCGGCGTGGCGCGGGCGTGCAGGTAGCCGGCGTACACCACCCAGGAGATGAACGCCCAGGTCTCCTTCGGATCCCAGCCCCACGGGCGACCCCAGGCCGCCTCGGCCCAGATCGCTCCGGCGATCACCGCGAAGGTGAAGATCGGGAACGAGAAGGCGTGCAGCACGAAGGTGAGTCGTTCCAGCCCGGCCGCCGCCGGCAGCCGCTTCGCCAGGGTGTACGGGAAGCTACGCTTGCCGTTTTCGTACCCGGCCCGCATCAGGTACGCCGCAGCCGGCACCACGCCCAGCAGGAACAGGCCCGAGGCGAAGACGATCGTCGACACGTGCACGACGAACCAGTACGAGTTGAGCGCCGGCACCAGCGGCACGATCGGGGTGTAGAGCACCAGCTCGGCGGTGGCCACCAGCAGCACCATCACCAGCGTCAGGAAGAGCCCGAGGCGGCGCAGGAACGGCCACTTCACCAACACGGTGAGCCAGGCGGCAACCCCGATGAACGAGACCGTGAGCACGAACTCGTACATGTTGCCCCACGGCATCCGGTCGGCGGCGAGGCCCCGGGTGACAAGTGCCGCCAGGTGCAGCGCGGCGGCGACGGCGGTCAACCCGACAGCGATCCGGCCACCCAGCTCCGCCCGCCGCGCGGTGCGCTCGGCCCGACCCGGTGTCGCCGGGCTCACCACAGCGCCACCGTTCACAGCAGGGCCGTCCACCGCCCCGGTCGGGCCCGCGCCCACCCCCGCGCCGACCAGTTCGCGGGCCGGTGCCACGACGGCCCTGGCGCGCGAGTTGCCGAGGGCGTACTCGACGGCATGACTGATCATCGCCAGCAGGTACACCAGCGTGGCGATCGACACCAGCTGATCGGAGAGTGCGGACATCACTCGACTCCTTCCCGCGCCCGGGCCGGCGCGTCCGGGTCGGTGCCGGCGTCACCGGATCGTCCACCGATCGCGGCGACCAGTTGGGCGAACTCGGCGGCGAACCCGGGATGCTCGGTACGCGGCAGACCAGCCACCTCGACCAAACTACTACCGCCCGTCGGAGATCCACCGTCGGGGTCGTCCGGACCGGCCGGCAGCAGCCGGACGAACACCCGCCGACGCCTGACGAAGAGCGAACCCATCAGCCCCAGCACCAGCCCGATGGAGCTGACCAGCAGCAGCATCGTGCCCGGGTCGTGCCGTACCGACAGCACGATGTACCGCTCCGTGCCCACGAACTCGACTGTGGTGCCGTCGTCAAGCGTCCAGCTCTCGCCGATCCGCAGTTGCTTCGCCCCAATCTCGGTGAGCCGGCCGTTGCGCAGCTGACGCTGGTCGAGCTGGTAGACCGAGCCGGGGATGCCGGCGTCGAGGCCCAGATTGCCCCGGTACGCGACCAGGTCGAGCAGCGGGTTCTGCTCCGTCGGATGCTCCGAGCGGACGAACGGCGGCTGCTGCGGTGCGGTCGGCAGGTAGAGCCCGGAGAAGGCCACCTGGAGATCCGGGTTCCGCTCGCCGGTCTCCGGGTCGACGTTGGCATCCGGGAAGGCGGCCAGGCCCTCGCCGGTCAGCCCGATGTCGCCGGTGGTGAGGAACGGCACGGTGCTGGTCTGGGTGCCACCGAACCGGTCGGTGTACCGGATCACCGGGGCATAGCCGTGCCCGAGCAGGTAGACGTTCGCACCGTCGAGGCGCAACGGTGCGTTGACCGAGAACTCGGCCTGACGGGGAGCGCCGCCGTCCTCGTCGACTATCACCTTCGCGTTGAACGAGGACGCCTGGCCGTTCGGCAGGAACTGCGCGTCAAACTCGTCCAGCTGCATGCAGAACCGGGGCAGGTCGTCACCGACGCGCGGACCGAGCTTCGCCTCGGCGTACTGCTGGCGGGTGTTGCAGAAGACCTGGTCCGCACCGGCGACGAGGAGCCGGTTGCCGTGCCAGCCGTACCAGGAACCGAGCGCGACACCGACCAGCACCAGCACCATCGAGGTGTGGAAGATCAGGTTGCCGGTCTCCTTGAGGTAGCCCTTCTCGGCGGAGACCTCGTCACCCCGCACCGCCACCCGCCACCGCCGTCGCCGCAGCGTCTCGGCGACCGCCGCCGCGCCGCCCTCGGGCGCGGGCACCACCGCATGCTGCGGCAGCCGCTCCAACCGTTTCGGTACGGCCGGCGGGCGTGCCCGCAGCGCCCGGACGTGGTCGCGCAGCCGGGGCGTGATGCACCCGATCAGCGAGGTGAACAGCAGCAGGTAGATCGCGGAGAACCAGACCGAACTGAACGCCTCGAACGCGCCCACCCGGTCCAGCACCGGCGCCAGGTCGGGGTTGGCGGTGTAGAAGTCGCGTACGTCCTCCGGGTTGACCCCGCGCTGCGGCAGCACCGACCCGGGGATCGCGGCGATCGCGAGCAGAAACAGCAGCACCAGCGCGGTACGCATGCTGGTCAGCTGCCGCCACGAGTTGCGCAGCAGCGCGAGCAGCGGATTGCCGCGACGCCGGGGCGCCTCGGCCGGTGTGGCCGGACGGTCGTCCACGGCGGTCATCAGATGCCCACCTCGAAGTTGCCCACCCCGACGGTGGTCTGCAACCAGATCACCACGTTGGTCCAGCCGCCGGTGACCAGCGCCAGCCCGATCAGGATCAGCAGCGCCCCGCCGATCCGGGTGACCCAGCGGCTGTGCCGGCGGACCGTGCGGAAGACCCCGAGCAGCCGGTTGAAGCCCAGCCCGAAGACGACGAACGGCAGGCCCAGCCCGAGGCAGTACGCCACCGCCAGCACCACCGCCCGGTCGGTCTGCCCGCTGGTGGTGGCCATCCCGAGCACCGCGGCCAGCGTGGGCCCGGTGCAGGGCACCCAGCTCAGCGCGAACACGGCACCGAGCACGGGCGCGCCGAGCAGGCCGGCGGCGGGCAACCGGTTTATCCGGAACTCACGCTGGAACCCGGGCAGCGCACCGAGATAGCCCAGACCGAGCACGACGATGAGCCCGCCGACGATGATCTCCAGCGTTCGTTCGTGGTCGAAGAAGACCCGACCGACGCCGCTGAACAGGACCGCGGTGGCGGTGAACACGACGGTGAAGCCGGCGATGAACAGCAACGTCCCGGCCAGCACCCGCCCCTTCACCGCCGGGGCGACCCGGGTGCGCTCCCGTACGGCGGTGCCGACGCCGCCACCGTCGTCCGGTGTCTCGTCCACGGCGGGCGACTCGTGCCGACCTTCGAGGTCCGCGCCAGCCAACCCGGTGACGTACGACAGGTAGCCGGGCATCAGCGGCAGCACGCACGGGGACAGGAAGCTGACCAGACCGGCCAGCGCAGCCGCACCCAACGCCAGCAGCAACGGGCCGGACTCGGCGAGCTGACCGAAGGTCCCGCCCATCAGCGCTGACCGGCCGGCGCGGGTGCCTCGGCGGCGATCCGCTCGACGATGGGTTGCAGCCCCTCCTGCCGGACCGCCGCCCGGATCACCGTGGCGATGCGTCCCTCCCGGTCCAGTACGACGGTGGCCGGGATGGTGTTCGGCGGGATGTCCATGTCGAGGGCGAGCCGGCTGCCCGGGTCGAAGATGCTCGGGTAGCTGACCCGGCCCTCCTCGAAGGCGATGGCCTTGTCCCGGCTGTCCTGCACGTTGATGCCGAGGAAGGTCACCCCGGCGTCCTTCGTCGCCTGGTAGGTGTTCTCCAGATCGTCGGCCTCGGCCCGGCACGGCGCGCACCAGGAACCCCAGAAGTTGACCACCACGACCTGGCCCCGCTGGTCGGCCACGTCGTAGGACCCACCGGCGAGCAGCTCACCGGCGATCTTCGGGGCGGCGGAGCGCTGCTCCGGGGCGCACTCGACGATGCCGCCGGCGCTGTCGCAGTCGGACTCCCGCCCGTCGCCCGTACAGCCGCTCAGGAGCATCGCGGTGGTCGCGGCGGCGAGCAGGCCGACAGCCAGCCTCCGGACGCCCATCTCAGGCCCCCTTGGCCGTCCGCGCGGTCGGCGACATCGCCACCAGGTGTGCGGCCGGTTCGGAGTAGCCGATGCCGACGATCTTGGCACCGTCGAAGTGGAAGGTGGTGAGGGAGGCAAGTGCACACTGCCGGCGACGCGGGTCGTGCCACAGCCGCTTGCGCTCCGCGTAGCGGCGCAGCGTCCAGATCGGCAGCTGATGCGAGACCAGGACGGCCTCCCGGCCCTCGGCGGCGATCCGGGCGGCGTGCAACGCGGCGAACATCCGCTCGGCGATGGCCCGGTACGCCTCGCCCCAGGATGGGGTGACCGGGTCACGCAGCACCCACCAGTTGCGCGGGTCGCGGAAGGAGCCGTCGCCGGGCGAGACCTTCTTGCCCTCGAACCAGTTGGCGCTCTCGATCAGCCGCTCGTCCACGCCGACGGGCAGCCGGAACTGGGCGGCGATCGGCTCTGCGGTCTGCTGGGCGCGTTCCAGCGGGCTGGCCGCCACGTGCACGACCTCGCGTTCGGCGAGTCCCTGCGCGGCGGCCTTGGCCATCTGGACGCCCAGTTCGCTGAGGCGGAAACCGGGCAGCCGGCCGTACAGGATGCCGTCCGGGTTGTACACCTCACCGTGCCGGAGCACGTGGACCACCGTCTTGCCCATTGCTACCCCCCGTGACCTGCCGCTGCCGCCGCGTTGGCCGCCGTCGGCAGCGCGGCGGCGATCTGTTCCAGGGCGGCATCGTCGATCGCCGCCGAGACGAACCAGGACTCGAACGCGCTCGGCGGCAGATAGACCCCGGCAGCGAGCATCGCGTGGAAGAACGCCTTGAACGCCGGCACCTGCTGGGTGCGGGCGCTGTCGTAGTCCACCACGTCGGCGTCGGTGAAGAAGATCGAGAACATGTTGCCCGCGTACGACAGCCGGTGCGGGACTCCGGCGGCGGCCAGCGCGTCGGCGGCCAGCTTGCCCACGACGGCGGCGGTGTCGTCCAGCCGGCGGTAGAGCGCGTCGTCGGCGAGCCGCAGCGTGGTCAGCCCGGCCGCGCAGGCGAGCGGGTTCCCGGAGAGGGTGCCGGCCTGGTAGACGGGACCAGCGGGAGCCAGTCGCGACACGATCTCCGCGCGCCCGCCGAACGCCGCGGCGGGCAGGCCGCCACCCATGACCTTGCCGTACGTCCACAGGTCCGCCTCGACCGGATCGAGGCCGTGCCAGCCGGCGCGGGAGACCCGGAACCCCGTCATCACCTCGTCGACGATCAGCAGTGCGCCGTGCGCGTGCGCGATCCGGGCCAGCTGCGCGTTGAACCCGTCACGGGGGGCGACCACGCCCATGTTGCCCGGTGCGGCCTCGGTGATCACCGCGGCGATGTGCTGGCCCTCGGCGGCGAAGGCGGCCTCGACTGCCGTCACGTCGTTGTAGGGCAGCACGATGGTCTCGCTCGCCGCCGCGCCGGTGACCCCCGGCGAATCGGGCAGGCCGAGGGTCGCCACGCCGGAGCCGGCGGCGGCCAGCAGCGCGTCGACGTGCCCGTGGTAGCAACCGGCAAACTTGATGATCTTTGAGCGGCCGGTGTAGCCGCGCGCCAGGCGGATCGCCGACATGGTCGCCTCGGTACCCGAGTTGACCAGCCGGACCTGCTCGACCGGGGTACGGGCGACGATCTCGTCGGCCAGTTCGACCTCGCCGGGCGTGGGCGTACCGAAACTGGTGCCGTTCGCGGCGGCGGCCTGCACGGCCGCGACCACCTCGGGGTGGGCATGCCCCAGGATCAGCGGCCCCCAGGAGCAGACCAGGTCGACGTAACGGCGACCGTCCGCGTCATGGAGCCAGGGCCCCTCACCTCGAACCATGAAGCGTGGGGTGCCGCCGACCGCCCGGAAGGCGCGCACAGGGGAGTTCACCCCGCCCGGCACGATGGCGCAGGCGCGGTCGAACAGGGCCGCTGAGGCCGGCGCGTCGACCGGGTAGCGGTCGGATCCGGCGGTAAACACCTCGGTCACGATGCCGCCATTGTGTCAGCGCCCGGCTGCGGATCGGCAGCCACCCCGGCCGGGGGTTACCGGGCTCACCCCCGGCACGCTGCGCGGGAACGGCACGCCTCGACAGGCCGGTCGACGGAGATCGCGATAGGCTGACCCGGTGGATCGTGCCGAACTGTCCATCACCGTACACCGAACGGGCGACGAAGCAGTCCTCCGCCTGGCCGGTGAGATCGACATGCAAACGGCCGCCCAGCTATCGACCGTCGTCAACGAGGTTCTCACCGAGCCCCCGCCCCGGATCGTCCTCGATCTCGGCGGCGTGACGTTCTGCGATTCGCAGGGGCTGGGCACTCTGGTCGTCCTCAGCCGCAAGGCCAGTCACGCGCAGAGCCTGCTCGTCCTGACCAACGTCGGCGAGTTCCTGCTCCGCGTCCTGGACATCACCGGCCTACGCAGCGCCCTGATGATCCGCAACGACACCCCCACCCCCTGACCCGCACCCCACCCCGCTGACGTGTGTTGATCATGAGGTTAGCGGCGATTTTGATCTTCAAATCTGCCGCTAACCTCATGATCAACGGGGAGGGTTTGCGGGGGTGGGGGGTTAGTCGGGGGTGGTGCCCCAGCGGGCTTGTTCCAGGAGGGCTACGGCGCGGGAGTGGGACTCGGGGTCGTCGGCGTTGCGGAGCAGGGTGGTGGCTTCGTCGACGGCATCGGTCAGCATCCGCCACTGGGCGTCGCGCTCGCGCACCATCTCGGACTGCGCCGCCAACTGACGGGTCTTGGTCCACAACTCGACGAAGACGGAGACCTTGGCCCGCAGCACCCACGGATCGAACGGCTTGGTGAGGTAGTCCACCGCGCCGGCCGCATAGCCGCGCAGGGCCAGTTGAGCGTCCCGGTCGGCAGCGGTCAGGAAGATGATCGGCACGTGCCGGGTACGCTCCCGCCGCTTGATGTGGCTCGCCGTCTCGAACCCGTCCATGTCCGGCATCTGGGCGTCCAGCAGGATCACCGCGAAGTCGTCCACCAGCAGCTGCTTGAGCGCCGCCTCACCGCTCTCCACGGCGACCGACTGCACCGGCAGCCCCTGGAGGATCGCCTCTAGGGCCATCAGGTTCTCCCGGCGATCATCAACCAGCAGCGCCTTCGCCACCTGCGTCACGAGCCCTCCTCGGTACGGCTGCCACTGATCCAGCTGCCCATCAGCTCGATCAGCTGGTCCAGGTCGACCGGCTTGGTGATGTAGTCGCTGGCTCCGGCCGCGATCGCCGACTCCCGATCCCCCGGCATGGCCTTCGCGGTCAGGAACACGATCGGCAGGTCCGCGAACCGGTGATTACGCCTGATCTGTCGAGTTGTCTCGTATCCGTCCTGATCGGGCATCATCGCATCCATCAGGACGATATCGACCTCCGGGTGTTCGGCCAACAGGCGAACCCCGTCGGCGCCGTTGTCGGCGTACAGCACGGTCATGCCGTGCAGTTCGAGCGCGCTGGTCAGCGCGAAGACGTTACGCACGTCGTCGTCGACGATCAGCACGGTGGCCCCGTCCAGCTGACGGGTCTTCGGCGCCTCGGGTGCTTCCGACAGCAACTCCATCGGCGGCATCAACAGCGACGACGGCAGACCCGCCCGCTGTGGTGACGGTGGCGCGGGTGCCACCACCGCGTCCGGCGCCAGTACGTCGGGCAGGTAGAGCGTGAACGTCGAACCCTGGCCGGGTGCCGAGGCGACCGTGATCGTGCCTCCGATCAGCCGGGCCAGGTCACGGCTGATCGACAGGCCCAGCCCGGTACCGCCGTACCGACGGCTGGTGGTCCCGTCCGCCTGCTGGAACGCCTCGAAGATCAGCGACAGCTTGTCGTCGGAGATCCCGATACCGGTGTCGATCACCGTGAAGGCGATCACCTGCCGGGCGTTGGTCAGCGCCGGTACGTCGAACACCGCGTGCTCCGGTGCCCGGGAGATCCGCAGGGTCACCGCACCGTTGTCGGTGAACTTGACCGCGTTCGACAGCAGATTGCGCAGGACCTGCTGAAGCCGCTGCGCGTCGGTCACCACGGCCGGCGGCAGGTCCTTGCCGATGCGTACCTGGAAGTCCAGGCCCTTCTCCTCGGCCTGCGGGGCGAATGCCTGTTCCACGTAGTTGCAGACCTCGGTGAACCGGATCTCGGTCGGCTCGACGTCCATCCGCCCGGCCTCGATCTTGGAAAGATCCAGGATGTCGTCGATCAGGCGCAGCAGGTCCGACCCGGAGCCGTGGATCGTGCGGGCGAACTCGATCTGCTTCGGCGTGAGGTTCTGCTCGGAGTTCTCCATGAGCAACCGGGCCAGCAGCAGCAGCGAGTTCAGCGGCGTACGCAGCTCGTGGCTCATGTTCGCCAGGAACTCCGACTTGTAGGCCGAGGCCCGGGTGAGTTGCTGCGCCTTGTCCTCCAGGCCCAGCCGGGCAAGTTCGATCTCCCGGTTCTGGGTCTCGATGTTCGCCTTCTGCTCCGACAGCAGCTTGGCCTTGTCCTCAAGCTCGGCGTTGGTCCGCTGCAACTCCGCCGACTGTTCCTGCAACTCGTGTGCCAGCCGCTGCGACTGCGCGAGCAGTTCCTCCGTACGCCGGTTCGCCTGAATGGTGTTGACCGCGATGCCGATGGTGGAGACCAGCCGTGCCAGGAACGACAGGTGCAGCTCGGAGAAGGGTGTGACGGTGGCGAACTCGATCACGCCGAGCATCTCGCCCTCGAAGAGAACGGGCAGGACGACCAGGTCGGCCGGTGGCGTGTCGGCCAACCCGGACCGCAAGGTGATCCGGCCGTCCGGTACGGCTCCGACCCGGATGGTGCGCCGGGACAGCGCGGCCTGGCCGACCAGCCCCTCGCCCGGCCCGAAGGTCACGTCGTGCCCCCGGGAGACGTAGCCGTACGAGGCGGTCAACCGCAGCCGCATCACGCCCTCGGAGTTGTCCACCAGGAAGAAGGCACCCAGCTGCGCGTCGACCAGCGGAGTGACCTCCTGCATGATCATCCGGCAGACCTCGCCGAGGTCACGCTGGCCCTGGAGCAGACCGCCGATGCGGGCGAGGTTGGAGTCGAGCCACCCCTGCTCGGCGTTCTTGTGGGTCGTCTCCCGCAGGGTGACGATCATCTGGTTGATGTTGTCCTTCAGCTCGGCGACCTCGCCCTGCGCCTTCACCGCGATCCGCTGGGTGAGGTCGCCCCGGGTCACCGAGGTCGAGACGCGGGCGATCGCGCGTAGCTGGGTGGTAAGCGTCGAGGCGAGCTGGTTGACGTTCTCGGTGAGGTCCCGCCAGGTGCCGCTGACGCCCTTGACCTGGGCCTGACCGCCCAGCTTGCCCTCGGTGCCCACCTCGCGGGCCACCCGGGTCACCTCGTCGGCGAACGACGACAACTGGTCCACCATCGTGTTGACGGTGTTCTTCAGCTCCAGGATCTCGCCCTGCGCGTCGACCGTAATCTTCTGCGACAGGTCACCGTTGGCCACCGCGGTGGTGACCGAGGCGATGTTGCGCACCTGGCTGGTCAGGTTCGACGCCATCGAGTTCACGTTGTCGGTCAGGTCCCGCCAGGTGCCGGCGACGCCGCGCACCTGGGCCTGACCGCCGAGCTTGCCCTCGGTACCCACCTCACGGGCCACCCGGGTCACCTCGTCGGCGAACGACGACAGCTGATCCACCATCGTGTTCACCGTCGACTTCAGCTCCAGGATCTCGCCCCGGGCATCCACCGTGATCTTCTGGCTCAGGTCACCCTTGGCGACCGCCGTGGAGACCTGGGCGATGTTCCGCACCTGGGCGGTCAGGTTCGACGCCATCGAGTTCACGTTGTCGGTCAGATCCCGCCACGTACCGCTGACGCCCTTGACCTGCGCCTGACCGCCGAGGTTGCCCTCGGTGCCCACCTCACGGGCCACCCGGGTCACCTCGTCGGCGAACGACGACAACTGGTCCACCATCGTGTTCACCGTCGACTTCAGCTCCAGGATCTCGCCCCGGGCATCCACCGTGATCT